>JAPHSI010000117.1 GCA_026193155.1 Sulfurimonadaceae bacterium
AGGTTCAAAAGGTTCAAAATTTTCATCCGCATTAGAAAGTATAAAAAAAGATACAGATACTACGAAAAAAGAGATGCTAGATTACTTACAAACAATTGATTTAAAAAATTATTCTCCAGAATTTAATGCACAACTTCAAGAAGCACTTCAAAGGTTATCAAAACTCGAGCAAACAAGAACAAGTGTAAGTTCTTTATCGTATGATGTTCCTCAAACTGTCGGTTATTATACACCTATGAACGGGGCTTTTTTAGATACCGTTGCCTTTATAGCAAAAATGAGTAAAGATATTGATATGGCAAGAGATTTAAACGCCTTTATAAATTATCTTTATTCAAAAGAAAGAGCAGGGATTGAGAGAGCTGTTATGAGTGGAACTTTTGCTAAAGATAGTTTTCCTAAAGGCTTCTATGCAAAATTTGTTAAACTAATGAGTGAACAAGAAACCTATATGGGCAGATTTTTATTTTTGACTACAAAAGAAAACGGTTCATTTTACAAACAAACTTTAGTCGGCAAAGATATTAATGAAGTTGAGAGAATGAGAGCAATAGCTTTAGAGAAGATGAATGGCGGGTTTGACATTGATTCAATGTATTGGTTTAATACAATTACAAATAAGATAAATCTTCTTAAAAAAGTTGAAAATCATCTAAGCGAAGGCATTATTAAGCAGATACAAAATTTGCAAGATAAAGCTTATAACGCACTTATCTTTTCTCTTTCACTTAATATTATAGTAATAATAGGCGTTTTTGGTTTTGGTTTTGCAGTAGCAAATAATCTAGTTAAGAAAATTTCTGTATTAAAAGATGAATTAGACTATATAATAAAAAACAAAGATTTTAGTTCTCATATATCCATAAGCGGTAATGATGAGCTTAGTTCAATTCAAAATGCGGCAAACCAAACTATAAACATTGCACATACCGCTATTAACGACTCTAATACTGCATTGCAAAAAGCTGAATGTGCTACAAATGATGCCCAAGAGAAGTTAGAAGCAAATCAACTAACACTTAACCTTACTGAACTGCTTAATACAGGAGCTATAGACGGTGTGGGAAGTGTTCAAAACGGTTTATCTTTAAATATGGATAGTTTGGGACAGATTAATGAAAAAAATGCTCAAACAGAAGTTATAGTCGAAAATGTAAAAACTTCAACTTCACAAATGAGTAGCTCATTAGAAAACATTTCTCATAAAATGCAAGAAAGCAGAAGCAGTTCTGATCAGTTAAATAATAGTGTTAATGAGATTACAAATGTTATTTCACTTATCAAAGATATATCAGACCAAACAAATTTACTAGCACTTAATGCAGCTATAGAAGCAGCTCGTGCAGGTGAGCATGGTCGTGGTTTTGCCGTGGTGGCTGATGAAGTAAGAAAACTAGCTGAACGCACGCAAAAAGCAACAAGTGAAGTCGAAGTAAACATAAACTTACTAAAACAAAATTCATCCTCTATGCAGGAGTTTTCAGAGCAAATGGATGATGAAATATCTATATCCTTAAATAAGCTAGAAGAGTTCAATGAAAATTTACAAAATCTTGTTGAAGGAGCTAAAGATATACAAATCAGTAATAAGTTAATTTCTAATCAAATGTTTTTAAATCTTGCTAAATTAGACCATGTAGTATTTAAGCTAACCGGTTATGACGCCGTATTTAAAGATGACCATTCCTTTAAATTTAGCGAACATACAAATTGTAGATTTGGTAAATGGTATAGCAGTGACGGTAAAAATATATTTGGTCATACTTCGGCTTATGCAAAAATCAATGATAAACATAAACTAGTTCATGATGAAGTTAGAAGCATCCCAGCTTATATAGATGACGGCATAATTAAAAATGCAGATAAAATAATTAAATCATTTAAAGAAACAGAAGAAACCTCAAAAGAGTTATTTGATATATTAGATGAAATGGGTAAAGAAGCATAATTTAATCATTCTTTAGATAAAATCTCGCATTATTTAATTTAAATTTTTTTTGAAGGTTAAACATGTTTGGAATGGGTTTTACAGAAATACTCATAATAGCTGTGATTGCAATACTCTTCTTGGGTCCGGATAAACTACCATCTGCAATGGTAGAAGTAGCTAAATTTTTTAGAAATGCAAAAAAAACAATTGGTACTGTGAGGGATTCTTTAGAAGAAGAGCTAAACGTAAAAGATATAAAAGAGGAAGCACTAGCATATAAAAAAGAACTTTTAGATGCATCTAGTAAACTTGAAAGTGTAACTGATACTTCTAAAATTGGCACAACTCTATCTAATCTTAGTGATGATATTTTAGGTGATGATGAAGATGAAGTTAAAAAAGAACCTAAAAAAAGTGTAAAAGCAGAAAAAGTTACTTTTGAGAAAAAAAAGAAAAAAAAGAAGATAGAAGAAGATAGCGATGTTTGATGATTTAAAACCACACTTAGTTGAGCTAAGAAAGAGACTTGGTATATCTGTTGGTAGCTTAATAGTTATGTTCTTTGTAATGTTCTACTTCCATGAGCCGATTTTAGAATGGATGGTTGAACCATTAAACACGGCTCTTTTAGAAGTTGGTAAAAAATCTGTTCACGCGGCTGATGGTATGGTTACTACAAGTCAAGTTGGAGGAGCATTTTTTGTAGCCCTTAAAGTTTCATTTTTTGCGGCAATATTTGGTTCTTTACCTATTATTTTAGCTCAAATTTGGATGTTTATAGCTCCTGGACTATATGCTAATGAAAAAAAGATGATTATCCCTTTTATCTTTGGTGGTACATCTATGTTTGCCATAGGTATTTTATTTGCCTATTATGTAGTTACCCCTTTTGGTTTTGACTTTTTAATTACCTTTGGTTCATTTAAATTTACACCACTTATAAATATTGAAGATTATGTAGGCTTTTTCACAAAAATTATGTTTGGTTTTGGTCTTGCGTTTGAGCTTCCGATATTTGCATACTTTTTAGCACTGCTTGGTATGATAAACGATCGTCAAATGGCAGATTTTTTTAAGTACGCTATTGTAATAATTTTTATAGTAGCAGCACTTTTAACACCACCTGATGTACTAACTCAACTTCTAATGGCAGGTCCACTTATTATTCTATATGGATTTTCTATACTAATAGTCAGATTGGTAAATCCTGCTCCAAAAGAAGAGGATGAGGACGAAGATGAAGAAGACGATGAGAGTCTTTCTGAAATACTTGGTTTAGAGGACAAAAAACAATCCTAAATTATGCAAGATAAAGACCCTCTTCTTACTTCAAGTTATGATTTTCATCTATCTGATGAACTCATAGCTACCCACCCGGCAAATCCAAGAGACCACGCAAAACTTTTAGTATATGATAGAAAAACAGATGAGATAATTCATACATATTTTTATGAATTGGAAAAATATATTCCAAAAAACTGTGCTTTAATTTTTAACGATACGAAGGTTATAAAAGCCAGACTTTACGGTAAAAAGCCAAGTGGCGGTAAAATAGAACTTTTAATAAACAGACCCTTAGATGCATATAATGTAAATGTGTACATTCGCGGGAAAATAAAAACTGAAACAGAGATTTTGTTCGATGAAAATTTAAGTGCAAAAGTTATAAAACTAGAGTATGACGGAAGTCGTGTGGTTGAGTTTTATCAAAATTCTAATAAGCTAAGATTTGAAGATTTACTTCCTATAATCAATAAAATAGGACATGTCCCTCTGCCGCCTTACATAAACCGAGAAGACAACAAAAGTGATGAAGATGAGTACCAAAGTGTATTTGCTGTAAATGAAGGTGCTGTAGCAGCTCCTACAGCTTCACTACACTTTACTGATGAGCAACATAAGCGTGTATGTCAAAACCATAGACATGCTTATGTTACTCTGCATGTTGGGAGCGGTACTTTTAAACCCGTAGATGCAGAAGTTATAACAGAGCATCCGATGCACTCTGAATATTACGATATTTCAGATGAAGCAAAAGAGATTTTGGACTCAGATATACCTGTTTTAAGTGTAGGAACAACCTCTACCAGAACTATAGAGTTTTATGCCAAACACGGTAAAGTGCAACGTGGAGAAGCAAATTTATTCTTGCATCCACACAACAAACCAAGTCGTGTAAATCATCTGCTTACAAATTTTCACCTGCCAAAATCAACACTTTTAATGCTCGTTGCTTCTTTTGTAGGGGTTGATAAAACTCAAGAGTTATACGCTGAAGCCATTAAAAAGAAATATCGTTTTTACTCTTATGGCGATGCTATGCTGATACTATAACTTTACCATCTTTTATAATAATCTCACCAGATAGTTCCGCTTCGAAAATACGAGTCGGAAACTTAGCTACTGCATCTTCATAGTTTGGGTTAGTAGTACAATACTCTAAAAACTCATCTGTATTTGAGTGAACACTACTTTGTGCATTCGGATATAAAGAATAAACAAATTCATCTATATCAGTTATAATCTTTGCCTTAGCATCTTGTACGAGTTTATTTGTAGCTTTGCTCTCCCCTATTCTGTGTGAGAGGACATATATATCTTTTTTCATATCTAAAGCAAATTCTACACTTCTCATAGTTCCGCTTCCCTCATCAGCTTCACCAACAATCAAAACATCACCTAGTGCTACAACTATCTCATTTCTTAAAACAAAACTGTATTTTCTAGCTTTTTCTCCCATGCCAAACTGTGAAAGCAAAAGTCCATTTTTAGCTATGTCGTTTAAAAGGTTTTTATTTATTTGGGGGTATCTTACATCTATCCCACAAGGTAAAACAGATATAGTATTTTGTACCCCTGCACCATTATGAGCCAAAGCATCTATTCCCATAGCACCACCGCTTACCACACATACACCAATACTTGATAATTTAGAAGCAAGAGAATGTATTTGAGTTTTTGAATATTGAGAGGGTCTACGGCTTCCGACAATAGAAATTTTGTTTGAGTTTAAAAGTTCAAGGTTACCATCATAAAAAAGCTCTTCTGGATATTTTTTCATATCTGTTAGCTCTTTTAGATGCCCCTTGAATAATTGCAATTAGTACACCTTATCTATAAGTACCAGTTCTATATCTTTAAAAAGTGCTTTAGACTCAGATATAGCTAAAAGAGTATTTTTATGAGGATGCCCTATTGCTATTGCCGTTCCATGTTCTTTTGCTATTCTTATAGCTTGTTTTATCTGTCCCTTTACATAATTTTTATCAGAGTGATGATCTAAAAAAACATCACGACTGATATATTTTAATCCATAGTTTTTCATAACTTTTGGGACTTTTGTATCTGCAATAGTTCGAGAATCGACAAAGTTTATATTTCTTCTTTTTAACTCAAATATAAGTTTATTTACAGCTCTTTCATTTGAAGTAAATTTACTTCCTGTATGATTATTTATATATTTTACTTTAGGAAAAAGTTCTTGTACTTTTTGTATCCTTTTTGAAATCTTAGATTGTGAATCATCAACCCTTAAAGTAAAAGGTTCCTCTTTTGTAAAGCTCATGGCTTCCATAGGAAGATGCACCATATAAAATGGTTCTTTTTTAGCTAGTTTTGCCGAATTTGGTCTTGCTTTTGAAGGGGGTAGAAAGCTCATAGTAAGTGGTAAATGTAATCTTTTTATAGCTTCAACCTGACTTCTGACAGATACGTCGTCCAATATAATTGCAAGTTTTGGTTTTTGTGTAGTAGCTATGATTTTTTTTCTTACTGGAGGTTCGGCAAGTTTACTGACATCATATTCATGTGTAGCATCTATATTTTGAACCTCTTTTAAAGAAGATGGCGGTGTAGATTTTAAAACCTCTTTTAATCTATCATTTACACTTTTTTTGTCATATTTTAAATTGGAATCTTCAAGTTTTTGTAAAAGTGCTAAACGTTTTTTTTCTTTCATCGAATGTTGTTTTTTTGCTTGAGCTTGCGCATCATTAAAACCAACGTAATAGCCAATTGCGAGTGAAGCTAAAATTACTGTGACAAAAGCCAAGGTCCATGCTATATATGTTAAAAAATGCGACTTTGCTTTGCTTTTATTATGTTTTCTTTTTGTCATTAAATCTCTATATTTTTTCTAAAATTTTTAAAACTATATCAAAAAAGCACCAACATTAATATAAATATTGCAAATTGATATATTATAATAAAGTATAAAACAATCATCATATTTTTTTAAGTAAGTTTAGATATAATTGCGAGTTCCTTTCTCTTTGTATTGTAAATAATTGCAATATATTTTAAACCGAAAGGGAAACAAAACGCCATTAATTTGGCAAATTCCAAGAGGAGACTATAGTCTATGAGAAATTACGAAAACCTAGTAATCGTAAAACCAACATTAACAGCAGAAGAAATTCAAGAAAGCTTAAAAGCTATCCAAGAAGTAATTACTTCAAACGGTGGCGAGATAGCTACAACTGATGATATGGGAATGAGAAAATTAGCATACCCAATTGAAAAAAATGAGCGTGGATTTTTCCAAGTTATTTATTACTCGGCAGAGCCTTCATCAATCTCAGAGATTGAAAGAAGATTTCGTCTTAATGAAGATTTACTTCGTTTTGTTACTATCAAGTATGATACTAACCGTGAAGTAGCTGCATGGAATGAAATGGTTAAAAAAGCTCAAGGTAAAACTTCTGCACCGAAAACAGAAGAAGCTCCAAAAGCTGAAGAAACTGAAGAAACTAAAGCAGTTGAAGCTGAACCTGAAACAGCGACAGCAGAGTAGTAAGTAGCTTTATTTATAAAGCATTAATCAATAAAGGAAACTCATGTTTAACAAAGTTATTTTAGTCGGAAACTTAACACGCGATATTGAACTTAGATACTCTCAGAGCGGTATGGGTATTGCAAATACTGCAATAGCTACTTCTCGTAAGTATACTTCTAACGGTGAGAAAAAAGAGGAAGTATGTTTTGTAGACATCACTTTTTTTGCACGTTCAGCAGAAGTAGCTAATCAATATCTTCGCAAAGGAAGTAAAATTCTTGTTGAGGGTAGACTTAACTTTGACCAGTGGGTTGATCAAAACGGACAAAAAAGAAGCAAGCACTCTGTAGTTGTTGAGACTATGCAGATGTTAGATAGTAAAGGTGATAATCCTGCAGGTACTTCATATCCTCAAAATGATATGCAACAACCTCAAGGTTATGCTCAACCTGCACAGCAACAAGCTCAAAGCTATCAAGCACCTCAGCAAAAACAACAAACTCAACAACAAGCTTATGCTAAGCCACAGCAACAAAGCTATGGACAGCCTGCACAACAGCAGCAAGCCTATGGGCAACCTGCACAACAGATGCCAAATGCACATCAAGTTCCTGAGATTGACATCGATGAAGATGAGATTCCGTTTTAGAAAAAAATATAAATAATAAGGATAAATCATGGCAGAAAGAAGAAAATACAAAAAAAGATATTGTAAATACTGTGAAGCAAAAGTTGACTTCATTGATTATAAAGATGTAGCAGGTCTACGTTTTTCACTATCTGAGAGATACAAAATCATGCCTCGTCGTTTAACAGGTAACTGTAAACGTCACCAAGACATGGTATCAACAGTAATTAAAAGAGCTCGTGCCGCAGCACTTGTTCCATATACTGTAACTCGTAAGCAAGTTGTAACTGCACCATTTGAAAACTTAAAATAAGTTTTTCTTTAGCCCCAAACTCAGGGGCTAACTTTCTATCAAATTCTAAATATTAATACTCTTATAAAATTAAAAGAAATAACAATATATAATATGTTATATGTTAATAAACGTATAAAATATAGGATTTAGTAATGGCAACAAAAGAGTCAAAGTATGCTTTTTTCATTTTAACTTTAAGTGTTATCCTATTAAGCGGTTTAGGTTTATTTAGCAACTACTATTTTCAAAAAAAATCAATTAATCAAAATTCATCAAATACATTAACAAAATATAAAAAAGAATTAAATGCTTATTTAGATAATGAAGTAAATATGATAAGCAGTATTTTAGAATTGGTTAAAGAAAAAGATGAATACACAGAACCTTTTAATCAAGACAATAAAAAACAACTTTTTCAACTAACAAAACCATTATTTGATAAACTAAATAAAAATAATGACATAACACATTTTTATTTTCTAAAGCCAGATGGCAAAGTTCTTCTTCGAGTTCATGACTTAAATAGACATGGAGACACTGTTAAACGATATACATTTTTGCAAGCTAAAAGATATCATTCTCCATATCATGGAATTGAATTTGGTATCAAAAAAAACTATACCCTCAGAGTTGTACATCCATGGATTAAAAATAATAAGTTAATAGGTTTTATTGAAATAGGAAAAGAGATAGATAAAATAAGCCAAACACTTAGCTCAAAACTTAATATTGAGATGTACTACGGTGTTGATGCTTCTATATTTGAAAACTCTCCTCTATTTGTGCAAAAAAAATTATCACAAAAGAAATTCATCAATGATACATATCTTATATATCAAACAAATGTTATACCTAGTAATATCAGCAATCTGTTAGATCATCACAATCATCATGAATGGATTTGGATTGACAATCAAGCATATATATCACATATTGATGTACTTAAAGATGTATCCAATAGAGATTTAGGAACTATACTTTATCTTGTCAATGTAACAGATGAGTATGATGCATTTTTAGATTCATTTATCAACTTTACGGCAATAATGGGATTTAGTTCGTTATTTCTCTTAATTATAGGTTTTTTATTAATTCAAGCAAGTCAAAAACAAATAAATCATACACTCGACCAACTTGAGAACGCTAAAAAACATACAGATATAATCAATGCTGAACAACGCAATCTTTTATCACTGTTTGATACGGGAGACAGTGTACTTTTTAAATGGAATAATGACAGACATTGGACTATAGAATATGTATCGAAAAGTGTTACAAAATTATTAGGTTACCCTATAGATGATTTTTTAACATCCAAAATACTTTATGCGGACTGTATACATCCAGATGATTTATCTCGTGTCATAGAAGAGGTAAATATAAATACTACAACAAACAAAGATGGATTTTTCAAACATGAACCTTACAGGATTATATCAAAAGACGGTTCTATAAAATGGATTTTAGATTATACAGTGCTATCAAAAAACAATGATGGAGAGGTTACACATTATTTAGGTTATATAACTGATATTACTACCCAACAAAAACAAAAAGAAGAACTTGAAACTATATTTTACACCGCAAAAGACGGTCTGGCAATTTTAGATTTGGAGACAAACTTTATAAAATTTAATGATGCATATTTAGATATAAGTGGTTACACTCGTGAGGAGCTTTTTGATAAATCTTGTATAGGCTTAAGTCTAGAAGAAGATATACCCAAAACAAAAAATGCTTTAGAAGAAGTCATTCAAAAAGGATATGTAACAAATATAGAGAAGTCATGTATAAAAAAAGACAATACGATAACTATCGTTAACATGTCTATAGCTATAATGCCCGATAAAAAGCATCTAATAGCAAGTGCAAAAGATATTACAAAAAGTAAAATACTTGAAAAAGAGTTAATAAAAGCAAAAACAGATGCTGAAAACGCAAATCATGCAAAATCTGAGTTTTTAGCAAATATGAGCCATGAGATACGTACACCAATGAATGCTATTTTAGGTTTTGTAGAACAATTATCTAAAAATGAGAAAGACTTTAAACGTTTAGAGCAATTTGAAATAATTACAAACTCAGGTAAAAATCTACTAAATATTATAAATGATATATTAGATTTATCGAAAATAGAAAGCGGTAAAATGGATATAGAACCGTATCCTTGTGAAATTAATAAACTATTAAATGAATTGCAATCTTTATTTAAAGTTATGGTTCAAAAAAAAGACTTAAAACTAAATTTCAATATTCATAATAATCTACCTAGATGCCTTGTAGTAGACTCCATTCGTCTTAATCAAATCATATTTAACCTAGTTAGCAATGCTATAAAATTTACACCTAAATATGGTTCAATTACGCTAGATATAAACTATTCTAAAGATTCAAAAAAACTAAACTGTAGTGTAAAAGATACCGGAGTCGGTATAGCAAAAGAAAACCTAAATAAAATTTTTAATGTATTTAGTCAAGAGGATAGTTCTATTACAAGAAAGTATGGTGGTAGCGGTCTTGGTCTGTCAATATCTTCAAGATTAACAGAACTAATGGGTGGACATCTAAATGTTAAAAGTTCACTTGGAGAAGGAAGTGAATTCTATTTTGAAATAACAGCTCAAACTTGTAAAAAAACTATAACAGAACATATAACCGAAGATGCTAAAAATAAAAAAGCGGATGATTCCAATGATGTTGAACTAAAAGGCAATGTTCTTGTTGTAGAAGACAACAAAACAAATCAATTACTTATGGGAATTATTTTAAAAGACTTTGGACTATCATATGATGTGGCAAATGATGGTGTAGAAGCTATAAGTATGTTTAAACAAAAGAACTACGATATTATACTTATGGATGAGAATATGCCAAATATGAACGGTATTGAAGCTACAAAACAAATAAGACACATTGAAGAAGATGAAAAATTAAAAAGAGTACCTATAGTAGCCGTAACAGCTAACGCACTAAATAATGATAAAGAAAGATTCTTAGACGCAAAAATGGATAACTATATTTCAAAACCTTATACTGAAACAGATATATTAAAAATATTAAAGCTTTATTTATCAAATGGAATATAAATTGCTATAAAAATAGATAAAAAGTGCATATATGAAACTACTTTTAATCTTCCACATATTATTTTTGTCAAATTATGTCTTTGCTAAAGGATCTGATTACTCTATTGTAATAGATAAACCTTTTAATAATAAGCTTTTAGATATAGGTCAAGATTATGATAGATGCATTAGTGCCGTAGGTTTTGTAAAAAAATATAATACAAAAACAAACCATTCAAATACTTATACAGACGCATTTGATTATCTTGAGAGCATCAGTAATGCTTACGGAACACAGATGCAACTTATAAAAGTAGATGCTGGTGCAAACATACTTATAGACAAATCATCGGCTCTTTCAAGTTTCTCCGAAGCCGTTTCCTTAGTTAAAACACCTACAAACGGATACTACATCGGCGGGCATACAATGAACGGTCAGATAATTTTAGTTAAGCTAGATTCAGCTGCAAATATTATTTTTAAAAAAGTGTTTGGAACGAAAAATTTTGACAGATTAAAAAATATTGTTAAACTAAATGATGGCGGCGTCTTGGCGATTGGTACATCTTCAACATCAAGAAATTTTTCTGATCCACTGTTTAACAGTGGACTTGGATTGAATGATATATATGTAACAAGGTTCAGTAAAGACGGTTACGAAATATGGAGTAAAAAGTACGGAACAGAGTTTGATGACAACGGTATAGATGCAGTTGAAGCACAAGATGGTTCAATAATTATTGTAGGTCAGACTATGCATGGACAAAATAAGAATCTAATGCTAATGCGTATAAATGAAAATGGAAATAAAATATGGTCTAAAACATATACTGACCGTACTGTTATGCCAAAGAAAATAATAAAACTAAAAGACAATAATTTTTTGTTATCGCTATCATATAATGATGAACTAAATAAAGAACAAATAAGGCTTATAAAATTTGATTTGAGAAACAATATAATATATGACAAAACAATTCATACTTTATATGAGTCTGCGTTACTTGATATAAAAGAATTTTCAGATGGTGGCATAGTAGGTGTTGGATATGTGAAAGATACATTTAATACAGATGGTCTTGCTATGATGTTTGATTCAAAACTAAACATGCTTTATCAAGAACATTATGGTGAAGACAACTATGATATGTTAAATTCCCTTGTAATATTAAATAACTCTCAAGTTGCTGCTGCGGGAATACATACAGATGTAAACTCTCAAGAGTCTAATATGTGGATACTGAAGCTAAACCGTGATGCATCTGTAGCACAAATAGCATCTAGCACAAATGAGTTTTATGAGAAATTAATACAATTGTTCTCAAATGAAATAAAAACAAACAAGATAAAAATTAAAAAAGATTTAACAATAGAACTATTAGATAACAGACTACTTTTTAAGGTCGCTAAATACGAGCTAAATAAAACTCAAAAAATCTTTTTAGAAAAATTCTCAGATAAACTGATTCCATTTTTGCATAAGAATCAAGATATTGTAGATACACTTGAAATAAATGGTCATACATCCAGTGAATGGGGTAATGTCGGATTTTCACAAAACTTTTTAAATAATGAAAAACTTTCTATGAACAGGGCATATTCTACTATGAGTTTTATCTTTAAAAGTCAAAATAAAAAGTTACAAAATTATCTTGGCAATATATTTAAAGGAAGTGGTTACGGGTTTTCTAAGAGAATTATACTTGATAATGCAGAGTATAAAGAAAAATCAAGAAGAGTCTCATTTAAAATTATTTTAAATGAGAATAAATAAAAATTATTCTTCCTCTGCTGCACTTGCTCTAAAACTAAGACGTGTTTTATCTTGTTTTAGTTTTTTATATAGTTTGAACTTTGATTTTTCTAACTCTTCTTCATCCCAAGAAAAAGCATCACATAATTCTGCTTCAGATATATCTGCACTATCCATAGCAAAAAGTTTTAACTCTTTTTTAGTAAGCTTTGATTTCATCACTGCATACAAATCTTTATCATCACTTATAAACTCATTTATATCCATAACACAAAAATGTGCGAGCTTTTCTCTAAAGCTATTATCTTCGTTATATTGTCTCCATACGGAACTATCTAAAACTGAACTCTCCATTTTTTTCCTTTATATCTCTGAAAGTATTTTAGTTAAATCTTTCTCTTTTATAATAATATTTGCTTCACGCTCAAGTATATCTCTAGCACAAAACGCTACACGTGTACCTGCATGAGCAAACATTGAAAGATCATTTGCTCCATCGCCACACACAAGAGTCTCTTTTTCTGATACACCTAATATATTTTGCAGACGTTGCAGCATATCACCTTTAGAATGCCCAAACATCATATCACCACCTACAAGACCTGTAAGTTTTCCATCTTTTTCATGTAATACATTTGAAAAATCCGCATCATAACCAAGTATATCTTTTGCATAACCGGTAGCAGTTCTAAAACCACCCGAAAAACATACAACAGTTAAACCACGTTTTTTTAATTCAGCTATAGTTTCCTTCGCTCCATTCATATATGGAAGACTTTGAGATATCCTCTGAACTACAGAATAATCAAGTCCCTTTAACAGAGATGCTCTTTGCTGTAATGATTCAAAAAAATCAAGCCTTCCACTCATAGCTTCTTCCGTTATAGCTGCTACTTGTTCACCAAGTCCCAACTCTTCTGCAAAAAAATCTATAGTCTCACCATCCATAAGTGTAGAATCAAAATCAAATACTGCTAATTTCAACATATTTATATAGTACCTTTTGTTATAATATCGCAATTATACCATTTAGGACTTGTTTTTGTTTGATACACTTATAGAAAAATTACAGAATTCAACATATATAACACTAGAGACCACTCCCGGTCATTCTGCGCAGTTTATGCCGATAATAGAAAAAATTGCCGAGTTGGAACTAGATAAATATGTAGATGCTTTTAGTACTACAGACAACCCCTTAGCAAAGCTAAAATACAATGCGCTATTTGCAGCTAAAATGCTTCAAGATAAATTTAATAAACCTGTCTTAGCAACTATGAGTATGCGCGATAGAAACAAGATAGCACTTCAATCGGACCTACTTGGAGCAAATGAAGTAGATATCCGTGCAATCTTAGCACTAACAGGTGATCCTGCTACAATAAGTGATCAACCACATGCAAAAGGTGTTTTTGAAGCAGACAGCTCTCTAATGATGGATATTATTTCAGCATTTAACTCAGGTATGGATTATGCAGGTAAACCTCTTGCTATTAAACCTAAAGAGATCTACCCATTTGCTGTTGTAAACAGTTATGCAAAAAATCCAAAAACCCTGCAAAAGAAGATGCAAAAGAAAATAAAACACGGTGCTCTTGGAATAATCACTCAGCCTGTATATGATGTAGAAAACGCCAAACAACTGCTTGAGTTAATTGAAAATGCAAATAATGAATGTTGTAGTGAATATAAAAAATCGGAGTTGATTTTAGGTTTATTCCCAATTACAAAACTTCGAACAGCTCAGTTCTTATCAGCACATGTACCTGGTATAAATGTACCTGATATTTGGATAGAAAAACTTCGTGTTGCTTCAAAACATGGTTTAGAGGAAGAATATAAAGTCGGTTTTGAGCTTAGTAAAAATTTATTTGAAGATTTAAAACAACTGCATCCAAAAATTCACCTAATGACGGCAAACCAATTTAAAATAGCAAAAGATATTTTAAAATAGTTTATGCACTAAAG
>JAPHSI010000245.1 GCA_026193155.1 Sulfurimonadaceae bacterium
ACCATTAAGAGGTGTACGGATTTCATGTGACATATTTGCAAGGAACATTGATTTAGCTTCACTTGCTTCTTGTGCCAGTATCTTATCTTGCTTGGTTCTTTCAATAATTTTCTCAAGTAGATTATAGGCTTTTTCTGTGCCAATTGAAGTTTGCAAATCAATTTCAGAGGCTTCGGTATCATCATCTTCGTCTAGTGCATTTTGAAGTACATGTTCAAGATTCTTAATATTTTTTGAAATTTCATTTGAAAGGATAAAACCTAATATACCAAGCAGTAATGATACTATCCATGTAGTAATGGTTATAGTTAAAAACTCTAAGGCACTTTCTTTAATATTCTGTGCTCTTTTATCCATAGCTTCTAGGATTATATCTTCTGCTTTTGAGAGAATATTTGTTTTTTCAGATAACATCGTAAACCAAATACCAGAAGATATATCATACTCACCATCACCTGCAGTAGAGATAATTGCAGTTCTTTCTATATTTATATCTTCAAGTAACTCTTTTGTATCTTCACCTTTAAATATTTTATCAAGTTCAGCTATAAGAAGATTGTCGTTAAGTGAAGAATATCTAAAAGAATCTGCTTTTGATATTAGTGTTAACCAATAGTTAAATTCTTCTTCTTCAAAGGCAGTTGAACGAGCAATTGCATGTGATAAAAGATCTCTCTCTGAAGAAGTGTATTCTTTGGCATGAACAACTTCTAAATAAACGGTAGATAATTCATTGATAATTTGGTCATTTTGATTTGCGGTGATGGTTTCAAGTTTTTTAATACTGTTTTTAAGAATAGTGCCATAAACATTTTTATAAACATAATCAAAGTCTGCATTATTTAAGTCAACTTCTTCTCTTGTTTTTTTAATTAACTGGTAAGCATCTTCAATATAACTAACTTCAGAACATATATCACATCCTTTAGTTGAACCATCCTTATGTTCATGTATACTATCGTCATTTGCTACTTGTACTATATATGCATTATAGTCTCTATCAACTAACAACCTTTGTTTTTTTAATGATTTTAAAGTATTGGGAGAAAAACTTCCTAGATACATTACTGTCATACCACGTTCACGTGATATATTACCAATAAAACTATTTAAAAGTTTATTTTTAGAGAGTTCGTTTGTTAATTTACCTGCCGAATTTAAATTAATATATGAATTATAAACATAGTAACTAGTAAAAGAAAAAACAATTAAAATTGGAAAAAGGGATATTAATCTAAGTCTATTTTTTAATCCAAACTGCATATTAATCCCTTATCTCTAAAATTTGGAGTAAAATTTCTTTTATTTTATCTACAATATTATCAGCGTCCGTACTAATTTGTGTTGTTATAAGAGCTTCTATCTCAGTCTTAAAAGCATCCACCCTCATATTGTCACTCATACCTTTAAGTTTAACGGCTGCATGTTGCCATTTTGCAGGGTTATTCTCTTTAATAGCATTCTTAGCATCTAATATGAGATCTCTACTTTCATTTACATAGTCTTCAAATAGTTCATTAAAGCTATCTTCATCTAAGCCTATTTCATTTGCTACACTCATCTTATCATATAATTGCAAGGGTTTCTCATCTTCTATATCACTTAAAATATCTTCTTTTTGTCTTGTTTCAATGAGTTCATTTTGCTCCTCATCTAACATATCAAAATTATCAATATCTGCAATTTCAAGAGCTTTTTCATCAACTTCTAATATTTCAAAAGGTTCATCGACTTTAAGAGCTTCCTCATCTATTACAAAAGCGTCATCCTCAACTTCTGGTATTTCAAGAGGCTCATCAACTTTAAGAGCTTCTTCATCTATTTCAAAAATGTCATCTTCAACCTCTGGTATTTCAAGAGGTTCATTAAATTCCTCTATATCTTCAGTGTTGTTGATTTTTTTGTCTTCACCGGCTAATTTAGCCATTATCATATAAAATTTATCTAAATCAATAAGAGATGTTGTAAAGTCCTCTGCTTTATTGATTTTGACTAAAATTTCTTCAGCATCATGGATTCTCAAATTTGCAGCTACACCTTTTAGTTGGTGTGATAATGATTTTAATTCAATCATATCATCTTCTTCTACTGCATCATATAGTTTGGGTTTAAACTCTTTAGCTTGCATAATAAAGTCTTTTACAAAATCTTCGATGGTCGCAATATCCATTTCCAGTGCATCAGCAGTTTCTTGAATATTAAATATATATTCTTCATCTATTTTGTCTTTTGAAATCTCTTTTGGTTCATCCGGTATATGTTGTGTGACTTCTTCCTCTGTCTCAAGTAAATCGTCATCAATAGTAATGTGTTCATGAAGATTATCCGAGAGTTCTTCTCTAGTTATTTGTCCTGAATCAGGTTCGGCTTCTCCTATTAAATCTAATTCTTCTTGAGTCGGTTCGAAAACATCTAAGTTAAATTCATCCTCAATTTCATAAGGATCTTCTTCAACTTTAGTTTCAAGCGGAATGTGAGTTTGGATATCCATTTCATCATGTTGTATGCTTTGTGTTAAAGCAGTTTCTGATATGTTTGTAGGACTATCTTCTTCTATAAGATCTTCATCATCCTTATAAACTTCATTTATATGACTTGTTGAGATAGGTGCTACTCTTGTTTGCAACTCACCAGATATCTCTTGAGTTTCTTCAGCAGATAAGGTTCGAAGGTTATTTAGACTAATGATATAAGATGTTTTAGTTGGATTAGAAGTTAAGTAAATTATTTTTATATCTAGAACTGAAGAAAAATTTTTTCCATTTGCATGAATAATAACTTTTGAAGAGTTTTTATCTGTAGAACACAGTATAAAGTCTATCCAGTGAACATGTTTAAAATTATGTATATGCCCTGGAATTTTTACAAATAAATCTGCAAAATCTGCTGCTTCTGCCTGCAAAGATGCTAAGTTTGAATATCCTAAGGATTTTAAGTTATCTTCATCTATTCCAATAAACTGTTTTTTATCATCGTATATAACCATATTTTTACCTTAAGTCTTTAAATTTCAGAAGTTAACATTTTTGCATAAAGAGTTTCATTCTCTTGGATATTTTTCTTTGAAGCTTGTCGTGCTACGGATATATAGCTTACGATTTCCCCATTGTTGTCTTTTATTGGAAGTACACTCAAATCATCCCAGTAGTATTTACCGTCACTTCTTAAATTTTTAATAAGACCAGTCCAAGATTGACCGTCTCGAATTGAATTCCATAATTTTTCAAAGATTATTTTAGGCATATCAGGATGTCTGATTATATCATATGTTGAACCGATAACTTGTTCACTTGTATAGCCGGAAGCTTCATAGAAAGCAGTATTAGCATAAATTATTTTTCCCGATATATCTGTTTGAGAAATAATAGCTTTACCATTGTGAATAAACTCTTCATTAATAGGCGTTATCTTATTCATTGTTAAAACCTTGTATAAATTTTCACAAAATTAAATTTTCTTAATGTTATCATAAAACTTAAAAAACAAAACTTATTTGTACATTTTTTTGACTATATTGGCATCTTTTACATTCAAGATTGTGGCGATTTCATCGATAGATAATGTTTTAATTTGTTCAAAAGTACCAAAATGATTTAGTAGTTTTTTAACTTTTGCCTGAGATATTCCATTTAGATTTAGAAGTTTACTCTCTTGGTCAAGTTTTAATTTTGTTTTTTTATGAAAACTTATAGCGCATCTATGAGCTTCATCTCTTAAATTTTGAACCCAATGTAACCTTTTATCACTTGATTTAAGTCTAAATACTTCATATTTAGTGTAAATAATATCTTTTGCAGAGCCTTTTGCACGATGTGCTTTTTCATCAACTTTTTCTTTTGAGATAGCAATTACATCAATATTTACACCACTGGATTCAAGTATATCTAAAGCTAGTTTTAGCAGAGTAGCCCCTCCGTCTAACACCCATAAGTCAGGTGGAGAACTTTTTTCAAAACTATTAACTCTTCGTGTTAGAGTTTCTCTCATTTGAGAATATTCATCTTTTGCATCTAGATGGTAAGTCCTATAAGACTTTTTATCAAATTTAGCATTATCATATACAATCATGGCTCCCACAGTCGCCATACCGGACATATGCGAATTATCAAAACATTCCACTCTTTGAGGAAACTTTTGAAGATTTAAAAGTTCAAGCAGTTGATTTTCTATTTTAAAGTCAATAGTTTTTTTATCATTTTTTAGTAACTCTTTAGCATTTAAAATGGCTAAATCTATTAACTGCTTTTTTTTGCCGATTTTAGGAATAATAATTTGAGCTTTTTTATCAAATATAGAACTTAAATACTCTTGTATATCTTCAATGTCATCAAAATGGTAACTGTTTTTTACCAAATAATCAAATCGAGGTCCAAGACTTATAAATGGTGAAATAACTTCTTTAATATTATACTTTACTTCAAACAAAGTATTTATTGTCAGATATTCAAGTGAAGGTTTATCTATTATTGTTTCGCCAGTAAACTCACCAAAAGCGTCAGTAA
>JAPHSI010000180.1 GCA_026193155.1 Sulfurimonadaceae bacterium
TAAGGTATGGAGGGCTAGCCCTCCAATATATCCTTATAAAACTTTTTATTTAACTCTTCTAAAATTTTATCGTGTTCTTTTTTTAATTCTTTATACTTTGATATGATATCAATTCCATATCTTGTTACTTCATAATGATTTTTATCTCTTGTTTTAGTTAATGGTTTTTGAGCCGTTTTATTTATTGCATCTATATTGTTTTTAGCAGTTTCAAGTTTCATATTCATTTTTTTTGCCACTTCTTCTAAGGTATAACCCTCAGCCAGATTCTCAAGCATGGCAATTCTACCCGGACCCATAAAGTTATCGCCGTCTTTTTGAACCCAGATTTGTCCACCGATTTTGTAATTTGTTTCTTCGTTATTATTCATAGTGAAAATATAACAAGTTTTGGGTTAATACAAGAGATGATATGAAATAATAAAAATATAAAATTATGATAAGGATGCA
This sequence comes from Sulfurimonadaceae bacterium, assembly GCA_026193155.1. Taxonomy (GTDB): domain Bacteria; phylum Campylobacterota; class Campylobacteria; order Campylobacterales; family Sulfurimonadaceae; genus Sulfurimonas. The sequence goes on from JAPHSI010000180.1 coordinate 451, forward strand.
CTTTGTTTCAAAAAAAGTTAGAGTATTCATTTATACTTCTTGTAATATTTGCACTTATTTATTTGGCAAAAAACTACTATGACAGCTACCAATTTAAACATAATGAAATTCCACATGAATATAAAACAAGAATCATAGAAAAAGAAAAAGAGGTGCTTAGCCTAATGCAAAAGCATTACGGTTTTGCGTATAAAGTACCTTTGATAGTTACGGATAAATTTAAAGGCAGACTCTACGGTCTGAGTGTATATAAAGATGGTGAAGTCAGCATCTACTTAAATAAAAAAGTTATGCAAGAGAGCATAGACTATATAATTGACAGTGTAATAGCCCATGAATATGCCCATGCACTTATGTTTAAACTGGGATATTTTTCAAAAAATGGTGATGGACATTCATCCCGTTGGAGAGAAGCTTGTGTCAAACTCGGTGGTGTTAACTGCGGAGAATATGTAAGCAGGGAAGATGTTATAATGGGAAAACTGCCTTTTTAGTATTTAAATTAGTAGTTTTTACATATAATATGGCTTTATTTTAATTATAGGATTTTATATGTCGTACTTGCTGCCAACCGAATTTGTAAAAAAAATGGTTGATTCAGGAGAATCAAAAGTATATATGTCAACAAGAGATACTGTAATAAGAGCTTTTATGGCAGGTGCAATTCTCGGGCTTGCCGCAGTATTTGCAATAACGGTATCATTGCAAACAGGCTCTCCTTTGATTGGGGCTATGCTTTTTCCTGTTGGATTTATTATGCTTTATCTTATGGGCTTTGATTTATTGACAGGGGTATTTGTTTTAGTTCCGCTGGCTTTATTAGACAAAAGAGAAGGGGTAACAATAAACCAAGTTCTTAGAAACTGGGGACTGGTATTTATAGGTAATTTTGCAGGTGCACTTGTTGTTGCCTTTATGATGTCGTTTATTTTTACCTACGGTTATTCTATAGATGCAGGTACTATAGGAGAGAAGGTCGCATCTATAGGTGAGGCAAGAACACTGGGTTATAAAGAACATGGAGTAGCAGGGTGGTTGACGATTTTTATACGTGGGATGCTTTGTAACTGGATGGTGTCTATGGGGGTTGTCGGTGCTATGATATCTACTACCGTAAGTGGAAAAGCCATAGCTATGTGGATGCCAATTATGCTTTTCTTTTTTATGGGGTTTGAGCACTCTATTGTAAATATGTTCTTATTCCCTTTTTCAATGATACTCGGCGGTGATTTTACTATTATGGATTATTTGGTTTGGAACGAGCTTCCGACTGTCCTTGGTAATCTTGTGGGAGGACTTGCATTTACTGGATTAACTTTATACTCTACACATGTTAGGACCGGAGCTAAAAGAGATTTAAAGTAGTTGTTTTTTTATAAACTCCATATAGTGCCCCTCTTCAGCTTCAAGCTCATTGTGGGAACCTGCTTGAACTATTTTACCCTCATCTAAAACGTAAATCATATCAGCACCTTTAACGGTGCTAAGACGATGTGCTATCGTTATAACCGTTTTATCTTTTAAAATCGGTTCAAGTGTTGCGTATAGTTTTACCTCTGTATGTACATCGAGTGCCGAGGTTGATTCATCAAATATTACTACATCGGGGTCTGCTATAATCATACGTGCTATACTTAAGCGTTGACGCTGACCGCCTGATAGCCTGATGCCGTGTCTACCTACAATAGCTTCAAGCCCATCATCCATATTTTCCAACATTCCAGATAGTTGAGCAATTTCTAAAGCATTTTTTATTTTCTCATCACTTATACTCTCATCACCCATAGTTATGTTAAAGCGAAGGGTCTCATTAAAGAGTATAGGCATCTGTAAGACTAAAAATATTTTAGAACGCAGAGAATGTTTGTCTAGTTCGTCCGCATCTATATCGTTATATTTTAATTCGCCGTTATCTCTTTCATAAAAGCCTGAAATAATCTGCGCCAAAGTAGTTTTTCCACTACCGCTTGCTCCGATAAGTGCGATTTTTGAACCGTATTTAATATTCATAGATATATTTTGAAGTGTAGGTTTGTCTTTGATATATGAAAAGTTAAGATTTTCAAGTTTTATGTCTACACCTTTACCTTGGAGTTCTTTTGTTGATGATTTTTCAGTTTTTAGGGTTAGGATTTTGTTCAGTCTCTCAAGTGCAGCCATTGCCGCCGAGTATGAATACTGCATCCCGAGGATATCCTGAACGGGAGTCATTATAAACCAGATATATCCAAACATCGCAAACATCATACCGATGCTAAGATCACTATATGCTACAAGCAATAAGCCAGATGCTCTTAAAATTTCATACATGGTTAAAAAGATTGTATATGACATTCTTTCATAAGCTATATTTTTAAAGCCAAATTCGTTAGAATTTTTTTGGACTTCATCAGCGTGTTTTATAGCCTCTGAAAAAAAGTAGTTTTCTTTATTTGAAGCTTTGATTTGTCCGTAAAGTTCCAAAGTCTCGCCTATATTATCTTGAAATTTCTCTATTGCTGCATTTTCTTGTTTTTTCAGTA
>JAPHSI010000096.1 GCA_026193155.1 Sulfurimonadaceae bacterium
AACTAGACTCATCTATAATAGGATTGAGTTCTTCATTTTCATAAATAAAAGCTCTGCTATAACCACCGGAACCTTGAGATAATATTAATAACTTATTTTCAATTTTGTCTACAGAATATATCTTTGCATCTACCATATCGCCAATAAAGTCCTTTATTTTAGGGACACTTATATTTTTGATTTTATTTTGAGTATTTATATCAAATATATCAACAATACCGGCTGTAGTTGCACAATAAATTTTGTTTTTAGAAGATATTAAATCAACAACACCTCCACTTGCTACAAACTTGGCAGACGGTTTAATATGAGTAGCATATACACTGCTTATGATTAAAAAAAATAATACAAATTTACGCATCTTTAACCTTTACTTCTATTGCATCTACCGGACATCTATTTATACAAAATCCACAAGATGTGCATCTATCGTTTATCTCAGCCATAAACATTGCCTTAAAGTCTATGGCATTATCTAAACAAGGGTCTTTACATGAAAAGCACATAGTATGATTCCAACTTAGACACTTATCCTGGTTTATTGTTATTATAGCATTAATATTTTGCTTATCTTCAATATTTAAAACATCAAACTCACAAGCCTTAGCACATTCATCACAAAAAGTACAACCATTTTGGTTAAATACTATATATGGACTTCCATCATCTGCTATTTTTATAATCTCTTCTTCACAAACAGTGTCGCATTTAGATGTACACTTTTGACACTCATTGCGAAAGAGAGCTTCATCTTTAAAGTATGGTGGCCTTAAAAATGAAGTTTTATCCTCCATGGCTTCACTTTTTAGTGAAGATCCAATAGAGGTAAACAGTTCTCTTCTATTCAAAATTACCCTTAGTGACCTAAGCTACCAGCTGCTGAATCTTTATTCGCAATATCATCTGCTGTTACTTTACCAGCGTCACCTTTGATAGTATCAATACCATACATAAAGTCATCTTGTGAATCCCAAGAAGATTTGTTAGCACCGTTATTCTCAGTATAGTCAGGCTCAAAGTTATTAGCAACAGCTAATTGACCTTGTGACTGTGGAGCGTGACATTGTGAACAGTTAAATCTAGCACCTTGAAGTTTATCATCAGGTCTGATAGACACTTCATTCTTCATATTGTCAATACTTTTACTAAAGTTTTCACCATCAGCACTAATATTGTGTGTTGGTCTAAAGTTTGTAAAGTGTGACTTAGGAATCGGCGTAGCACCCATTGAACTTGCAACAGCAGGCTCATGACATCCTGTACACTGATTGTTTCCGATTTTAATCGGTAACATACCTTCAGTATCATGTGGGATCATTGGCGGAGCATCTTGGAACGCTCTATTAATTTTATAACCGCTACCCGCAGCACCTTTGGCGTAGTTTGTTCTATCACCGTGTGTTTCAGCTTTTTCTGAATATAAATCAGTCTTTCTTAAACCTAATGACTTTTCAGTCACAGTAGGTGCAACTTTATTTCCACCTGCTGGAGTTGCACTATCGTTACAACCAACAAATAAAAGTGTTGCAGTGAATAAACCAATTGTTATTTTACTCATTATTTTCATTTTACTCTCCCGTTCTATTATTTTTTTCTAAATTTTTTGAGGCCATACCTCTAATTGAAAAACCTAAAGCATTATCATCACATACTTCGATACATCTAGCACAGTTTGTACACTCTCCCGAGGTTACAGGCAGGCTTTCTTTATCTATCATAGGTAAGACTTGTTTTTCAGGGCAAACAGTTTTACATTTCATACATGCAGTACAATTATCTACATTATGGTGTACTCTTATGAGACTAAATTTTCCTACAAGTGAATAAAATCCACCTAAAGGACAAATATGCCCACACCAGCCATTTTTTAGCACAAATAAATCGAAAAGAAAAATTATGAGCATTGCTGCCCAACCAAAACCTAAACCAAAAACAATACCTCTATGAACCATAGATATTGGAGATATAAACTCAAAAGCAGTTACACCCATTAATGCGGATATAAAAATACCCATACCTAAAGTCCAGTATCTCATACTTCTTGATGAAGGTTGTCTTTTTTGAATTACATTAAATCCAGCTTTCTCTCTTATATATGCAGCTGCATCCGTTATCATATTTATTGGACATACCCAAGAACAAAAGGCACGACCGCCAATTAACATATATATTACAGTTATAATTGCAACACCTATTAATAAGTCAGTTGCAATAACAGCACCGGCTGCTAACATTTGTAGCATAGCATAAGGGTCACTAAGTGGTATTACCCCAAATACTAATGATGAACTTAAATTACCTTGCAGTATAGTCCATCCCCATGCATTAGCACCAAAATACAATAACATTAATCCAATTTGTGTAAATCTTCTTAAAAATAGGTATCTGTAATTATTCCAAAGAGTACTCATTAGTATAAATCCTCCAGACCACTATTTAAAGAATCTACTGCTGATTTCTTACTTAGTTCAGTTGTAGTCTTAATCTCAGAAGCATTTTCTAAACGCTTCTCATCTTTTTTATCCCAACCTTTTATGTAATAATCACCAGCCTTGCCCAATGCTACTTCGCGAGGAAGAACATATATCGCAGCTTTTTCAGTTACACAAGCTTTTTCACAAAGACCACATCCAGTACAGATATCATTATGAACTACAGGTCGCATATAACTATGTTTACCAGTACGTTCATTCCTTACATATTCAATACTAATCGCCTCACCTAACAGTGGGCATGCTCTATAACAAGCATCACATTGAATACCCCAGAACGCGATACAACTTTCATCATCTATAACTGCAACACCCATATCTGCTACATTTATATCTAATTCACCATCAGTTGTAACGCTTTGTTCATCTAGTGCTCCGGTAGGACATACCGGAACACAAGGGATATCTGGACACATATAACAAGGTATCTCTCTAGGAATAAAATAAGGTGTTCCTAGAGGCTTGTTATCACCTGGTTTAGATAGTAATAGTGTGTCATAAGGACAAGCCTCTACACATAAACCGCATTTAATACAGGTTTTAAGAAAATCCTCTTCTTTTAAAGCACCCGGTGGGCGAAGTGTTAGTTCAGAAGCTGTTACTTCATCAACATACGCACTCCATATAAAACCACCAAGAGATGCAATACCTACACCTCTTGCCATATTAAGAATAAATTTTCTTCTATCACTAAATTCTTCGTTTTTCATTTTTCTTATCTCATTTTGAGGATTGAAACTGCTCAATACAGTTTACCCCCTTATATTATGCTTTGTAAATTTTTACCGCACATTTTTTAAAGTCTGTTTGTTTTGACATTGGACATGTCGCATCTAAACATACTTTATTAATAAATACTTTCTCATCAAACCATGGAACAAAAACAAGTCCACGAGCAGGTCTATTTCTACCACGAGTTTCAACACGAGCTTTAACTTTACCACGACGAGATTCAACCCAACATAGTCCACCTTGTTTAAGACCTTTGTCTTTTGCGTCTTGTGGATGCATATAACATAATGCTTCTGGAACTGCACGATATAGTTCAGGTACACGCATAGTCATAGTTCCTGAGTGCCAGTGTTCTAGTACACGACCTGTACATAACCAAGTATCGTAGTTTGCATCTGGCATTTCCGGTGGATCCATGTACGGACGTGCAAATATTTTGGCTTTGTTTTTCAAGCTCACTTTTTTACTGTTTTTATCTTTACCAGTTAAAGTACCAGATTGAAGAGCTTTAGCTAATGTACCGTAGAATGCATGTGAGTTACCAGTTTCTTTAGTAGCTTTTGCTGCATATGGATCGTATTTAGCATTAAATCTCCATTGAGTCTCTTTACCATCAACAACAGGCCATTTAAGACCACGTACTTTATGGTAAACATCAAAAGGTGCAAGGTCATGACCGTGACCACGTGTAAACGCAGCATACTCTTCCCAAAGATATTTTTGGATGAAGAAACCGTAACCTTTAAATACTTTACCGTCAGATCCAACAACATTACGGCTATCACCATAACCTTCAGAGTTGTCATATCCAGCTTGAATAGGGTCTTTTTGGTCAAGTTTATAACTTTTACCAATTTTATTTTCAAATAATACTTCATATAAAGTAGTATCTTTGTTATAACCCATTGCATAAGCTTTTTCAAGTACGCTTGGAAGAGCTTTTTTACGAGGACCGCTCGGTGCGTATCCACCCCAAACTTCAGAAATTTTGAAACGTTTTGATAACTCAACCCATTGCCAAGTATCACTCATTGAATCACCAACAGGTAGTACTTGTTGTCTCCAGTGTTGAGTACGACGCTCAGCATTTCCGTAAGCACCCCATTTTTCATAAATCATAGCAGTTGGAAGAATTAAATCAGATACTTTTGCAGAGATACCTGGGTATCCATCAGAAGTAACAATAAAGTTATCCATCTCACGTGCAGCTTTAATCCAGTGTGTAGCAGATGCAGAATCTTGATAAGGGTTACAAACATTTACCCATGCAAATTTAATTAAACCATCTTCAATACCACGGTGGATAGCCATAATATGTTGTTTACCAACACCGTTTAGAGTACCTTCTGGAATCATCCATTTTTTCTCAGCAATTGCACGGTGCTTAGGATTTTTAACCATCATATCCGCAGGAAGACGGTGTGTAAATGTACCAACTTCACGAGCAGTACCACAAGCTGAAGGTTGACCAGTTAAAGAGAATGCTCCAGAACCTGGTTTAGCTTGTTTATTTAACATAAAGTGAACATTATAAGAAAGTGTATTACACCATGTACCACGTGTATGTTGGTTCATACCCATAGTCCAGAAAGATACAACTTTACGATTTTTTTCTATATATAGATCAGCTAATGCTTGAAGTTTTGCTTTGAAATCTTCAATAGACTCATCTGGGTCACCTTTTACAATTTTAGCAGTGTAGTCTAATGTATATGGTTCTAATGATTTTTTATACTCTTGGAATGAAATTTCCCAGTGACCAAGTGTACCAGCAGTATGATTCATAGTATCACCAGCTTTGTAACCAAATGGCTCTAGAGCAGGTCCTTCTTTTTCAGAAACAGTAGTAG
>JAPHSI010000047.1 GCA_026193155.1 Sulfurimonadaceae bacterium
CAAAAATAACTTATAGTTTAAATGTGTGTTAAGTGTAAAAAAAACTACATAACAAACACAATGTAGCTTAAACGAAGTAGAGTAAGATGCAAGTAAAAAAGAAACTTTTAGATTTAGTTCGGGATAAGATTAGGTTTAAACATTATAGTTATTCAACTGAGAAAACTTATGTGCATTGGATAAAACACTATATATTTTTTCATAATAAAAAGCATCCTATTGAGATGGGTAAATTTGAGATAGAGACTTACCTAACAAAACTGGCTACACAAGACAAAGTGTCACCAACAACTCAGAACCAAGCTGTTAGTGCTTTATTGTTTTTATACAAAGAATACAGCTTAGTTGTACATCTTATGTATGGGTGTGCTCTTAGAATGAATGAAGCCACAAAAGCTTAAAAGTAAACTTTTAGGACATAAAAGTGTTGAGACAACCATGATATATACTCATGTGGTCGCAGAAATGAACAAGGCTAAAGTTATTAGCCCTTTAGATTTTTAGCAAGACACATTAAAAATTATGTGTAGTTTTAGGCTTGATGTACTATAATTTCATATTAAAAAAATATAGGACAAAAAATGAGAATTATCTTACTTGGAGCTCCAGGTGCCGGAAAAGGTACTCAGGCTCAATTTTTAACAAAAAAATTTAACATCCCTCAAATCTCTACAGGTGACATGTTAAGAGCTGCCATTAAAGCAGGTACTGAGATGGGGAAACTTGCAAAAGCTGCTATGGATGCAGGGCAGTTAGTTACAGATGAAATTATCATTGGTCTTGTAAAAGATAGAATTGCTGAAGACGACTGTAAAAATGGTTATCTTTTAGATGGTTTTCCACGTACTTTAGCTCAAGCAGATGCAGTTACAGAAGCGGGCATCCAGATAGATGCAGTTATAGAGATAGATGTTCCGGATAGTGAAATTGTTAAGCGTATGAGTGGTCGTCGTGCACATTTGGCTTCAGGTAGAACTTACCATATCGTTTATAATCCGCCAAAAGTTGAAGGTAAGGATGATGAGACAGGTGAAGACTTAGTTCAACGTGATGATGATAAAGAGGATGTAGTACTAGATCGTCTTAAAGTTTATCATGAACTTACACAACCGCTTATCGGTTACTATAAAGACCAAGCAGCTAAAGATTCTGCTATTACTTACATTACAGTAGATGGTACAGCTCATATAGATGAAGTTGAAGCTGCCATCACTTCTAAGCTAGGATAATTCCTAGCTTCTTTTTTTTATGCTTTAGCACTTTGCATTTCATCTAAATATTTTCTAATATTTTCATAGATTTTAGAAACGTCTTTATTTTCAGGGTCAAGTTGAGAAAATATAAAAAGCCCCATTGTGTGCCAAAGAGAAATTCCTTCACCAATGTCAAGTTTTTCTTCTTCAAGTTTATTCATAATGTATGACATTATTTCATCTTGCTTTTGAGCATCCATTTTATTCCTTAATTTTATTTTTTTAGTATTAGTGTAGTTGATTTGTCAAAATCAAAGTATTTATTTGCTACTTCTTTAACTTGTTTTGGAGTGATACTTTTGATATCATCCTCATAAGTTAAAAGTGGACTTAAATCACCGCGAACGAGATAGCCACCGTAAAGGTTGGCTACGCTTGTAGATGATTCTAACGAGTATATAAAGTCAGCTTTTGTGTTGATTTTTACTTTTTCAAGCTCAGCCTTTGTAACCTCTGTAGTTTTCATTAGCTCTATCTGTTTGATTAGTTCTGCTTCTGCTTCTTCTGCTTTTACACCGGGATTACAAGAAGCTAAAAATATAAAAAGACCAGGGTCTATGTTTTCCATATTGTACGCATATACTTGATTTACCATACGTTTTTTCTCAACTAACTCTTTGTAAAGGCGTGAACTTTTTCCAGAGTATAAGATTTCGCTGATAGTGCTTAACACAGGTTGGTCTTTATGTTTAAAGTCAGGTACATGAAAAGTGATGGCTACCATTTCCACTTCACTGTCTTTTTTTACCATTATACGTTTAGCGCCGTCTTGTTCAGGCTCAACCGCTTTAACTTCTGGAACAGTTGTATGGTTTTTTATATCTCCAAATGCTTCTTGTGCAGCTTCAAAAACTTTATCTGCATCTATATCACCGCTAACCATTAAAATAGCGTTATTTGGTTGGTAGTACGTTTGATGAAAGTTTTTAATATCATCTATAGTCCAAGTCTGTATATCGTTCATAAAGCCGATTGGTGTCCAGTGATACGGATGATATACATATGAGTTGTTAAACATGGCAAAGTAAAGATATCCTAGAGGATTATTCTCTGTACGCCAACGACGCTCTTCAGCAACAACATCACGCTCAGGTTGGAATTCTTCATCTTTTAAGTTTAGGTTTTGCATAAGTTCAGCATATAAGTCAATAGATTTTTTTAGGTTATCAGAAGATGATTTTATATAGTAATGAGTATAGTCAAAACTAGTAGATGCATTGTTCACCCCACCTATGCTTTTTACTTCTTTGTCAAACTCTCCCGCATCTAAGTTTTTTGTAGATTTGAAGTTCATATGCTCTAACATATGAGCGATTCCGGTTTTTCCCATAACTTCGTTTCTACTACCGACTTTGTAAAAAATATCCGTACTTATTACATTAGAGTTGTTCTCTAGCGGAATCACAACTACTTCTAAACCATTTTCAAGTTTCATACTTTCATAATCGGGTAGGTGTGATGGTGTTTTGTGGAGTGTTCTTTTTTCTGTCATATCTGTTCCGTTTGTTTGTTTTTTTGCACCTAGTTTTATAAAGGCACTATCTGCATTAATTGAGACAATAGCAAAAATAAGTGTTATTAGTAATTTCATTATTTTCTATCCGCGCCGATAGCCTCGGTAATATTTGTAAAACCGTCAGCTTTGATTAACTTTATCAGTTCTTTATTAATATTCATAATCATATCGGGACCGTGAAATATAATCCCGCTTAGTATTTGAACAAGAGATGCACCTGCACGTATACGTCTGTATGCTTCTTTAGCAGAGTCGATTCCACCTACTGATATTAAAGTAGTTTTGCCATAAAGCTCTTTTGCAATAGCTTCAAATATCTCAAAACTTTTCTCTTTTAAAACAGCACCGCTTAAACCGCCTTTATCGGCAGGGTTTGGAACAAGAGAATAATCAATAGTTGTATTTGTAGCTATGATACCGTCTGCCCCTTTTTCAACTGCCATTTTTGTTAATGCTACTGCATCTTTAACACTCATATCAGGAGCAATTTTTAAAAGAATCGGTTTTTTTGTGATTTTTTTAGCTTCTTCAAAAAGTCTTGTAATAAACTCTTCATTTTGCAGGTCACGAAGTCCCGGAGTATTTGGAGATGAGATGTTAATGACTAGATAGTCACCAAGCTCGTGAAGTGTTTGGATAAGTTTTGTATAGTCGTTAATAGCTTCACTCTCAGGTGTAATTTTGTTTTTGCCTATATTTACACCTATCGGTGTGCTAAAAGGGTAGCACTCTTTAAGTCTTTTTTGTACCTTTAAAAGACCTTCATTATTAAAACCCATGGCATTTTGAATAGACTCTTGTTCTGGATGACGCCACATTCTAGGTTTAGGATTTCCAGCTTGGGGAATAGGTGTAACTGTTCCAATCTCCGTATATCCAAAACCTAAAATCTGCATACCGCGTATCATAGTTGCATTTTTGTCAAAACCTGCACCAAGTCCCACAGGATTATAAAACTTACGACCGAATAACTCTTGTGTAAGGATATCATCACTAATAAAGTGAGACTCTAAAAAGCCGTTAAACGGAAGCTGACATAAGTTTGGTAGTCTAAGTACAGCTTCTGCAATATGGTGTGCAGTTTCAGGTTGGAGTTTAAAAAGGTACGGTTTAATCGAGTTGTATGGTATCATCTTCATCCAGTATTATTTTAATTAAGCAATTATACAAAAAAATATTTAATTCTTGATTTGCAAAACTGTTTTAGATATAGTTATTTAAGAAAAAATAATAAATCATTAAAAAAGGATTAGTCATGATGAATGTTTTGGTTCCATTGGCAAAAGGTTTTGAAGAGATTGAGGCTGTTAGTATTATAGATGTTTTAAGACGTGCTAATATTGAGGTTATAGTCGCTTCTTTAGATGAACATTCTCATATACTCGGTGCACATGGTATTGTTGTTCAAAGTGACGTTAATATAAAAGATGTATCTGTTGATATCTTGGATATGATAGTCCTTCCCGGTGGATGGGGTGGTACATACGCCTTAGCTGATAACAAGATTGTACAGAGTATTTTAAAAGATATGGATGCAAATGGTAAAAATATAGGTGCAATTTGTGCAGCACCTTACGCACTAAATAAAGCCGGTGTTTTAAAACCTAATTTTACATGTTATCCGTCTGTGGAAGAAGAAATAGACTTAGAAGGTTATCAGGGGGATAAAGCAAAAGTTGTACAAGAACAAAATATTATGACTTCTCGCGGACCTGCTACTGCTATATGTTTTGCTTTGGAAATAGTTAAAAAATTAAAAGGTCAAGAAGAATATGAGACTGTAAAATCAGGTTTATTGGCTGATTTTTGTTAAATTAGTTATCTACTTGAGTTTGATACCATAGTTAAATTCATTTTCTATAAACTTATGTTCAAGTTTGCATCTTAGCCTGTATATAAGAGTCCTTATAGCAGCATTGCTTACGACATCTCCATCATAAATAGAATTTTCAATAGTTTCGTAACTTACTCTGTTATCTGTAGAAAACAGTACAAGTTTTAAAAGTTGAGATTCTTTCTTGGTAAGTTTAATAGGCATGTTCTTATATAAAAGAGTATCCTCTTCTTTATCAAAAAAGTATCCTTCACCAATCTCTAATAAGTTAGTACCTTCTTTAATTTCTACTGTTTTATTAGCTAGTTTATATGAAGCTAATTTCAAAAGTGCTTTAAGTTCTATTTCATCATATGGTTTTAGTAAATATCCTACTGGATTTGTTTCAATAGCTTTAGATATGTATTCATCATCTTTATAGGCTGTGATATAAACTATCGGTATATCAGTGTTTAAACTTTTGTATAGTTCAATTCCGTTGATACTTTCATTTAAGTTTATATCCATGATGATTAAGTTTATTCTTGGATGCTTTTTTAAAATAGTTTTTGACATCTTTGAACCTGTAGCATAATCAGTTACATAATAACCAAAAGAACTAATAGTATTAGATAATTCCATTGCTACTAAACTTTCATCTTCAATGATTAGTATATTTAACTCAATCATCTTCCCTCCACTTTATGGTGATTTTAGTACCATTATCAGATTTTATATATATTATTCCAAGAAGTTGTTTTTCAACTAAAGTTTTTACAATGGTAAGTCCAAGAGAGACCTCTTGTTTATTTTTAAAACCACAACCATTATCTTGTACTATCAAAATAAAAAAGTTCTTTTCTTTTTTTAAAGATATTTCAATAAAACCATCATCCATATTTTTGAATGCATATTTAAAAGAGTTTGTAATTAGCTCATTTACTATAAGTCCACAATAAATTAGTTGCTCAACTTTTAAATTACATTCTATTTTATAATATGTATTTATTTTTTTATTAGAGTTTATGCGTATATTATCTTCAATATTTTTAAAATATTCTTTTGTTGAAGAGTCTGTAGACATATCCTGGAATTTTAAGTTTTCATATAAATTTGAAATAGAATTTATTCTATTTTTTGTTATAGACAGTTCATCTTTAGTCATACTGTTTTTTGCATTTGAAATTTGAAGTTTTATAAGTGATATAATCATAGCCAAATTATTTTTAACTCTATGATTCAATTCTCTGTATAAGATATCTTTTTCTTCTAATAACTTTTGTAAATTTTTTGTTTTTTCATCCACTAAATTTTGAAGTCTTATTTTTTCGTCATTTTGAAGATTAATAACTTTTGCATCTAGTATGTTTTTTTGTTCATTAAGTGTTTTTATCCTATGTGCCAATGCTATAGAGAATAAAAATGCTTCTAAAGAAAAAGAGAGTTCATTTATATATTGAAAGTACTTAGTGATATCAAATAATCCAAGTGTTTTTAAATTTATAAGAATAAGAGATAAAATCACTATCCCCCAACCAATAACATAGTATTTTGCTTCTTTAACTCCTTTATATAGTGAAAAAATACTTATAAATAAAACATATAAGCCAAGTGGAATAAATATACCAATAACGTTCATATTAAATATAAAATTATTATAAGATATAAGTGCAATAAATGGGGTAATATAAAGATAAATTTTTAATACTTTATCAAGTTTTGGAAATTTGTAAATATTTAAAAACTCCCTTGTAAAAAGAACAATAGATACTATTAAAAAAGATACATATATCATACTTGCTTTCCCAACAAGTATTGTGACTTCATTTGAAAAAAAATATAACTGGGCAATACCTAAGTAATTTGCTTGAAAAAATATCAAGGACAACAAGTATAAAATATAATATAAATAGGCTTTGTCTTTTGTAAAAATCATAATCATTAAGTTATATAATAAGAGTGTAATTATTACTGTAAAAAAGATAAAAAGATTTGTATTGTGTTCATACTGATAATGTATGTAGCTGTCATTGTTCCATAGTTTTAACTGGGCTATCAAGGATGATATTTTTGATGATATCTTTACGTAAAATATTTTTTCTTCATTTGGTTCGATTGAAATATTAAATATTGGATGCAGTGTTGTTCTTGAAATAGGCATATTCCACATACCGTCTGTATAAATATTTTTGCCATCAAACAAGATTACTTTTTCTGTAATTGCATTGGAGAGTTCTATAGTTTTCGATAGCTTTTTATTTGATATATTTTTAAGTTTAAACTTTATCCAAAGAGCAGTATTTGGTTTAAATCCCAATCCTATAATTTTTTTGTTGTTTTGAATAAATTTTTTATTTAAAATATCTTTCTTACTTAATGAATTTGTTTTATCTATAAAAATAGATGAATGTGAGAGAATATCAATATTAGAGCTATGTTCATCTACTTCTATAGCGTATATGTTAGCACTTAAGAATATTAAAATAATTAACTTAGAAATATTAAACATGAAAAATTCTAACAACATGTTTCTTTGTATTTACTTTTGTGACATCTTTTGTAACATCTCTAATTTATAATTGACAATACAAAAGGAGTTAATATGCAAAAAGTCAAAATTTTAGGATTAAATATAGTGCTTATAATCATGATGTCACTAACTTTTAGTGCTTGTGGTTCGAGTAGTTCTTCTACCCCTGTTGCAGATGATAGTACAACTTCATTAACAGGTACGGCAGCCGCTGGAGCACCAATTATAGGTCACGTTATAGTTAAAGGTGCTAATGGCAATAGAGTCAGCGAAGAGATAGAAGCTGATGGAACTTATGATGTAGATGTAAGTACGCTTACCCCTCCTTATAGACTTAGAGCTGAGGGAACTGTCGGTGGCAGAAGATATGAACTTCATTCATATGCAACAGAAGCTAATTTAGGTGGTACCGTAAATATTACACCTTTTACAGATTTGATTATCTCTAATGCGGCAGGTCAGTTAGCTAGTAATTTTTTTGATTCCAATACATCTACTTCATTGGATGATGCAGAGGTAGAAGTTCAAAAAACTGCATTGAAAGAAAAGCTACAGACTGTTCTTACAGAGCTTGGTGTAGCTAGTACAGTGGATTTACTTACAACATCGTTTAATGCAGATCATAGTGAGCTAGATGCAGCTTTAGATATGGTTAGAGTTGAGTACGATACAAACTCAAGTGTAGCTACTTTAACAAACTTAATAGATAATACAAATATAACTGACAATATTGAAGATACTGATGATAATACGGGAACTTTGGAAGTTGTTAGCACCTTAAGTGATGCACAAGCCGAACTTTTAGCAATTGATACTAGAATGAAAGCATTTGCTGCAATGATTACCGCAAATAATTTTACTCAAACACAACTAGAAGCATATTTGGCTGATTCATTTTTGGAAGAAGATATGTCAAAGTCGGAGTGGGCTACAGATGTAGCAAGTGAAGATACATCTGTTGTTGAATTTGAAAATTTTGTAATTACAGATTTAAATATAAGTGCATCTACGGCAAATGTGACATTTAGCATAATCTGGAGAGGAATAAATGAAGGTTATGATACTTGGAAAATTCAAAAAATAAATGGAAATTGGCAAATTCTTGGGAATGGTGAAATTGTTGAATATTGGACAACGTTTGCACATTGTAATAGAAATCAAACTATAAGTGGTTTTGACTCTGAAACTGGCGTTTGTGGAATAAATGCTATGGTTGAAGATAATAATCCAAATAACAACAATGAAGCAGGAGCAATACTATCTGCAACTTTAGACGTTATAAGAGATGGTGAAGTAGTTGCTAATAGTAGGACATATTTAGGTGAACCTGATTATGCACCTGGAGAAGTTCAAGTATTTAATTACAACGGTAGTGATATTGGTGGTTCGTACTGGGGAGATTGGGTAGGAGATTTTAATAGTTTGAACTATAGCTTACAAGAGGGAGATAAGTTTAGATTTCAACTTTATGCTACTGCATTAAATCTAGATAATCCAGCAGTACCATCCGTAAGTGGTGATATAGTAGCTACATACTACGATGATGTTCCGGCAGATCCTAAGTTAAATCCGATTGCGGATGATTATCCTGCATTTTCTCAGACTACAAGAGATGCTTTAGAAGCACTTACTTCACAAGGCGGTAGTTTGGTGATTAGTGTAACAGTTCCGGAAGGTCATACTCTTAGTGAAATATGGTATGAAGCTTGGAACCAAAACTATGAACGTGTAGAAGTTGAAGATGAAATAAATACAGCAAGTACTATTACATTAAGCGTCCCAGACTTAAGTAATCATTTTAATGTCGGTGATACGATAACTCAAAGAATTAGAGTTTATACACATGATTCAGATGGGCAAGAGTATTCTACATTTTATCAAGCAGAAAATATTACTGTAAGTGCAGCAAGTACAACTTATGATTTTGGTTCAGGAGATTTAACCGGAATTACAGTATATGAAGTATACTTTGACGGGGTTACAAAAAGTATAAATAAAATGGAATTTACTAGTTCATCTGCACTTACTGCAACCGGTTTAGAAGGAGATGAATTAGGAAATACATATAATTTAACTTATGTAGTTGATTTAAATAAAATAACAACATTATACAATGGAGAAACAGTTGGTGAATCAATATTTTATGACGTAACCAGTAAGGCATATTTTATGACTTCTGATTGGTATGAACTGGATTCTTCAGGTTCACAAACAGGTGTAACAGATACAAATTATTATTTTAATTCGTTATCAGCTGCTCAGGCTTTTACCTATGGTGATATTTAGAGAGGTACTAAACCTCTCTAACAAATACTAAATTTTTTAAACTTCTATTTTCATCTAAGCTTTTAAATTCTTTTACATTTTCTAAACGATGTGAGAATTTAAAGCTTGGTGCTAACTCAGTAATCAAATCTTTTATGAAACTCTCGTCCAAATCCGGTGAGTTTAAACAAGTAAGCAGTGTACAACTCTCAGATGCAATTTGTGGAAGTTTAGTTATAAGTTTTCGATAATCTTTTGTAGCCTCAAAACTCCCTTTTTGAAAAGTTGGCGGATCTATAATAATTAAATCATACGGACCTTTTTTCTTAATGCGTGAGAATGATTTAAGTATATTATATGGTAAAAAACTAACACCTCGTGTCTCTATATCGTTGAGTAGATGGTTTGCTTGACCTGTACTGAGTGCACCTTTGCTCATATCTATATTACTAACGCTTTTAGCTCCACCTTTTTTAGCTGCTATACTAAATGCACAGGTGTATGAAAATAGGTTAAGTACAGACTTGTCTTTAGAGTTTTGCATAACAAATTCTCTGCCGTTTTTCATATCTGGGAAAAAACCGCTGTTACGGTTTGAAAGCAGGTTTAGTTTAAATTTCATTCCGTTTTCTATTGCATAAACGAATTCTGGAAGTTCACCTATTAAAACTTCACTTGGATGCCCTTTAATGTATCGACGTTGAACCACCAAAACTTCGTAACCAGATGCATATGTAAATTCTTTAAGCATCTCTATAAGCTCTTTTTCATTTTCCTCTTCAAAATAAAGAGCTACACTTAAAATAAAGTCTATAGAATCAACAGTCAGATGCTTGAACCCTTCGTATAAGCCTCCGCGTCCATGAAAGATTCTTTTAAATTCGTTTGTAGTGTTCTTTGAGTTTGTCTCTAAAATAGTTCTAATCTTGTTTATATCCATGTAAATCCAGTTTATTTATTTTTATAGGTTTTATATCATTTATTAGTGCATAAAGAGTTGGTAGGTATATTAGATTTAAAAATGTACCCCATAGTAGTCCAAAACCTATAGATAAAGCAATCGGTTGTAAAATAACTGCTTGACCCGTTGCATAAAATATAAGGGTAAAAAGACCTAAGAAAGTGGTAACCGATGTTATAAGAATAGGGCGGAGTCTTAGCTTCGCACGTTTGAAAAAAGATTCAGAATTATGTGTCCCGTGTAAAAATTCAAGCATGATTATTCCATCGTTTACAACTACACCCGCAAGACCGAGTATTCCAATGATAGAAGGCATTGTAAGTGGCATACCCATTAGTTTATGACCTATTAGTGCTCCTAATATAGAGAGTGGAATTACACTCATAACCATTAGGGCGTATTTAAGTCTTGAGAAAATAAGAAGTAGAGTAATAAGTATTAAAAATATGGCAACAAATACTGTTCTTTTCATATCCTCTTTGAGATTTTTATTTTTCTCTTTTTCACCAAGTAGATTAACATCAATACCTTGTTTTGAAATATCATCTAAAACAGGATCAAGTTTAGAGAGTATTTCATTTGGTGTAATTTTTCTTTTATCTACGTTTGCGTAGAGTGTTTTAACAATATCTCCGTTTAGTTTATTGATTTTTTCATAATCTCTTATCATAACAATATCTGCTATATCTGTCAGTTTAACAAAACGTCCATCTTCAAGTGTTAACTCGAAATTAAGCAAAGTATCGAGATTGTCTTTATATAAATCTTCTGTTTTTATCTCCATAACACCGTCATTGTTAAAAGTGGTACTTTGCTTTTTCTCTAAGAAATATGCACTTAGTATCTTGGCAATAGAAGCCTCGCTAAGACCTAAACTTTCTCCGTATGGATTTATTTTTATTTTGTATTCCATTTTACCGTATCTGATATTGTCGCTAAAGTTCTTGACACCTTCGATTTTTGAAAGGGCAATACTTAGTCTCTTTACAGAACTCTCAAGTAGTGCATCGTTGCTTCCTGAGAGATTTATTTGGATATCGCTTCTTATAAGACCCGGTTTATCTTCCATTACACCAAGTTCTATCATATTATATTTTGCTCTATACTTTTCTATAATCTCTCTTGCTCTAGGTGAGAGTTCAAAAGTCTGTTTAAGCCTTATTCTCTCTGGGTCATTAAAACCTACATCTTTGGTAAAAATAGTAAAGTTTAAAATTGGATTTATATATTTATTTATAAAGTTTGTATCGGCTCTGTCATATAACTCCATTGTTACGAAGAAGACGTTGTTGTTTAGCTCAGTCTCACCCGATAAACTTCGTCTGTAACCACTTACGGCAGATGTAGATTTAAGTGAAAACTCTTCAGCATGTTGCATCAGCTCATATTCAATCTCTTTTACAATTTTTAGAGTATCTTCAAGTGAAGTGTTTATATTTAATTTACCTGATACATACAGATTGTTTCCGTCAAAGTTTGGAAAAAATTGAAACTTCATAGATTTAGCAGTAAAGACTGTAAAAATTGGGATAAGGACCAAAAATAAAACAACAAATGTTTTTTTATACTTTATATGAAAGGATAGCAATCTGCTATATAGGTTTTGTAAAGGTTCCCAATTTATAAAAGATTTGCTTTTCTTTAAAATCTCTTCTGCATGAAGAGGTAAGAAGAAAAAGCTCTCTATCAGTGAGCCAAAAAGTATCATAACAACAACAATCGGAACCAATACCAAGAATAGGGCAACTTCACCGGTCAGCATAAATATAGGTAAAAAAGCTGCCGCCGTAGTTACTGTAGCGAGTGTAACTGGTAACATCATCTCTTTTACACCGACAATAGCCGCATCTTTTGCGTCCATACCTTCATCAATATGACGCTGAATGTTCTCACCCACGACTATGGCATCATCTACAACTATACCTATAACTATCAAAGCCCCAAGAAGCGAGACGATATTTATAGAATAACCCATATAATATATAAATAATAGACCGATAATGAAAGAAAAAGGTATACCTAAAGCTACGATAAATGCAAGTCTTAAATTTATAAGTATAGAGATAGATAAAAAGACAAGAACAAGACCAAACATTAAGTTTGATATAACCGTATTTAGACGGTCCTCAATTGGTTTTGAGCTGTCTTGATAAAAGTTAAATTCGGCACCGGGATAATTTTTTGCCACTTTTTTAATATAGTTTTGAATATATTTTGATAACTCTATGGAGTTGCCCGTATCATTTTTTGATATTACAAGAGTAAGAGTCTCTTTGTTGTTAAAGGTTGAGATTGTATTTGTAAGGGGATAGAACCTGTCTACTTTTGCAATATCACCAAGCTCAATATATCGTCCGTCAATATTTAAAATACTACTCTCCCACTCCTTGGTGGATGTTTTACCATTTACCGTAGATATAAATACAAAGTTGTCTTTTTGTTCAATGTCACCTATTGGAAAAATGTAAGATAGATTTGAGATAGCTTCTAATACACTTTGTGGTTTTAACCTGTAAGCCGATACAGCTTTTGAGTTTATTTTTATAGAGACTTCTTCATTTGAATCTCCTCTTATTGAGACATCGCTTA
>JAPHSI010000201.1 GCA_026193155.1 Sulfurimonadaceae bacterium
AAAAATCATTTGTAATTTTTAATTTATTTACAGGTTTTTTATGTTTTAAAAGTTCTCTTATAAACTTACCTGTTTTTATATCTCTTATAACTATAGTCTTATCATCGGATGCAGAGATAAGTTTATCTTTGTAAATAATAATATCATTTATAGTTCCTGAATGAGCAGATTTAATAGTGCGTTCTAGTTTACCAGTATTTAAATCCCATATTTTAATAGAATAGTCATCACTTCCTGAATAAAGCTTATCCCCATCTATATATATAGCTCCAACATCCCACTGATGTTCTTTTAGAGTTTTTAACTTTTCATAAGTTGAAGCATTAAAAATTTTAATACGTCCAGAAGATGATGAAGATACAAGTTTATCAGAGTATTTTTTAACTTGTAAAATAGGAAGAGAATCAACTTTAATGATTTTCATAAGTCTTAAAGTTTTAGAGTATACATTAATATTCCCATTACTAAGAGCTGCAAATACTTTATTTTCACTTACAACTAAAGAGTTAACCCATACATCGCCCCTTATTTCAACTTCATACTTTAATTTTGCATATGACTTACCATATACTTTTATAGCCCCATAAGTAGCTACAAAAATTTCTTTATCAGTTATTTTTATATCTTTTATTTCATCTGTATTACCCGTTATTGTATAAATAAGCTGATACTTTTCCGCGTCAATAGGTATTGGATTTATTGGGAATATTGGACGTTTGAATTTTTCATTTTTATACCTAAAAATATCAGATTTATTTAAAGCAACATCTTCTTGATAAATTTCAACAAATACAGAACGATTTTTAAATACAGATACATCTAAATCAGCACCAAGTATTTCCCATTCACCATTTTTATTTGCGACTACAGTTTCTTCAACAACTACATCATCTTGATAAAATTTAAAATAAATTTTAGCATTTGCTTCAGATGTACCTGAAGCTACAAGAATTTTTTTATTTAATACATTTGATAGATTATTATTTTTAATACGTTTTAAAAGTACTGGCTTATCAACAATAGTATCTTTTAATATTACTTGTTTTATTTCAGTTTTATTAGCCGCATCATCAACTCCAACTGCTAAAATGACTAAATTACCGTCTTTTAATTTACTTAAATCTATATCCTTAATTAAAAAGCTACCGTCTTCATTAATAACAATATCATCAAGTGCATACTTTATTTCATTAGATTGTGAATCCATTATTGATATACTTAACTCTTTTATATTACTTTCAGTTTCACCTTCAATAGCATACTGACTTGCTTCATATGAATTGACTATATTATCACTTTTATATTCATATGGACTTTTAGATATGATATTTAATTTTAAACCCTTATCTAAAAGCTTTGTAATTTTATCAATAGCTACACTTGATTCCTCTTCGTTTGTAGATATATCAAAGATAATCTTACCATCTGCAAGTCTTGTTAAATCAATATCATCTTTTGTAAGTTTGTATTTGCCATTTTCATCACTCATGACAAAAGCATAATATATGTCGTCAATATTCTCCGTGTTGTATACCTTAACTTTTATTATCTGTTCAGAATCCGACACACCTTCTAAAATCAAGTGCGCCTTGTTATCTATGGTACCTAAAGTAATATCCTCACCTTCGGCCAATAACCCTATTGGGAGCAAAACAAACAATAAAAAGATTATTAGTTTATTTATTTGCATGAGTTTTCAATATCCTTTATAGTCTCTAAATATATTCTATTCTCATTTACTTTTACTATCTGGTTAAAGAAATCATCGCTAACTTTATTAGAAGCTTTACAATATTCAGACAAAGTCGAATAAAGAGGATTCTCTTGAGCATTTTTATTTGAGACAGAATAAACATGTTTCACAAATGCCAATTTAACTTTTTCTTGAACAGAGCGTGAATTTCTTTTAAATGAAAATATCAACTTTGGTTTATAAACACCGTTATAAAGGTAGATAGATGGTACATATACTTGAAGTGTTACAACATTTTTTTCGATTGATGGTTCATACATATATCCATCTTGTTCATAACCTAAATCCTTCATATTCTCAACACGTCTTAAAATTTTATCTATCTCATATCCATCATCAGTTATTAATTTCATGTAAATTACATCTTCAAGATTTGAGACTTTCATTTTTAAACGTACAGTTGTAGTATCCTTTGGCAGATATATTGCCACATCTTCCACATCTTGTTCAGTAAATACCTCGTAATATGGTTTTTCAAAATAATTTATAAAACCTTCTTGTTTTGCAACAGGTTTATCAAGTGAGTATTCAGACTTTGTACTACATCCTATAAATAACGTAGTAGTGATAATTAAAACTATGTTTAAAAATATTTTCTTCATCTTAATACTCCTCTTCTAACATAAAGCTCTTTGGTGCAAAACCATATTTTTCTTTAAAAGAAACCTCATAAAGTTTTGGAGCCTTCTCAATTTTCACTGTTTTTTCTTCATTTGGAAGAAGTTTTTCATATAATGCAATTCTCTCATCATTTACAAGTACTTCAAAATTATCAAAAGGCAAATCTCCATGATTTCTTAATATAATATCTATTGTAGTACTTGTTCTATGTATAACAACAGATGCAATTGGGGGACTTATTAACTTAGCTTTTGTTATAAGTCTTTTTAACTTATACTCTTTTTGTTTAACTATCTTATAATATGTACGTTTTGGTGAATATGCACTCTCTCTAACATAACTTGGCATAAACGGAAGTGCTATCGTAGTAGAGTTTAGTTCAGTATTATCTACTATTTCTTTTGCTTTCATAGCATTTTCATAAGCATTTTTATAATCATCCGCATACAATGCCATAATAGCTGTCTTGTAATAGTTAAATGCCGTATGGTTTATAAAAAGTTTTTCAAACTCGCTTAATTTTTTTGATTTTACTTCATTTTCAGCTACCGTTACATTTTGTTTAGCCCATCCATTGTTATTTAATTCTGCATCCCATGCATTAGTACTTGTAGTATCTGCAGAGGTTAAATTATTATCATCTTGTGCAATTAATGGATTAAAAAAACTAAGTGCTAAAACTATTGAAATTATATTTAATATCTTCATATCGTAATCCTAAAATGTAAATGCTAAATCTAAATGAAGGGCTTCTTCATCAATATATACACCAGTTGAACTATTAACTGTTCTTTGAGTATATGACGGTAATAAGTGCATACCTAAAAATCCCCACTCTATTCCAATACCTATTGTTTCAATATCCTTAAGAGTTGATCCCGCAAAAGTTTGGGAATTAATACCACCACCAATTGCAAACTTATGTCCTAACATCCACTTGATACCATAAGCAGTTGAACTTAATGTTTCAGATGAACTGTTCCAAAACTCTTCTGATATATCATAAGTAAGCAAGATTGACCCGTTAAACATATTTGTTTCTAAACCTATACCGTAACTAGTACGACTTGGACTAACAGGGATAACTTTAGATCTTAAGTCTCCGGCATACTTACCTGAATTTTTATGACTTAAGCCAAAATATATAGAATAAAAATCATCTTCATCTAAAAATGTTTTTTGCCACATTAAACCCCATGTCAAGTAATCACCTGTAGCATATTCATCTTTTGCTAACTCATTATTCGCTGTTAAGTCCGTTTGGTCCATAGTATAAGAAAATCCTACAGAAAATAAACCATAGATACTTTCATAACCATAAGCCCCTCCTACTGATAAATAATTTGCATTTTTATATTCTATAGCAAAAGAATCATACATTAATCCAATACCTAAGTGATTAGCAGCATCGATTGTAGCTATCTCCGTCCCCTCAGAGTCACTGGTAGTTCCTTGTATAGTTTTTAAGTACAAAGTAAAATTATAGTTTGTACTAAGTCCGGCAGGGTTTGAATTAAGTGCTGAATAACCCTTTGCAGTTGCAGTAGTAGCACCACCCATTATTGAATTTTTTGCACTATCATATGAACTATTTATATATCCTTTATATAATGCTATCTTATCTGCAGCTTCTATTGAACTAACCATTAAGAATATAAGTACTAAAATTTTTATAGAGTAATTCATCATTGTTCCGCCCCCTCAGTTGGATTCTCTACATTCTGGGTTTGTTCTTCAATTCCCTCATTTACAGGCTCTGCTTGAACTTTTTCTTCTTCTATAGCAGGTTCTTCTGAGTCAATATTATCCTGAAAAGCACCCTTTTCTTCAACTATATTTTCATTTTTTACATCTTTGAGTTCTGAATCCAGTTTTTCCACGGCTTTTTGTGCTGCTTCATTTGCCTCAGTTACATCTTCTGCCGACATTTGTGTTGAGTTATTATCTTCTTGTTTAGGCTTCTCTTCATCACATCCAAAAAGAGAAAAGAACCACCCACATGATTCTTTTTCATATATTTTTTCAGTGACTATATTTGCTTCTCTTTCTTTAACTATTTCTGCATCTACGTATATACCATCTGCAAAAGGTTTAATCTCTTTATCTTCATCCCTTTGCTTAATATAATAGTTTATTTCCTCTTCTGTTGCAGTACCGTTTTGAAATTTAGCTAATTCAGCAGCCAATTTTTTATTTTCATTTTGTTGATCAGAATCAAACCAATAATTTGCTTTGACATCTGTTGAATGTTCAAACATAGAACCATATAGTGCCATACCTAATATTATTGTTGATATTGTTATTTTTTTCATTATATACTTCCTAATCTTGTGGGTTTTTTTATAACTTTTTTATATGCTAAAAAAATTAGCATAAACATTATCACAGCAAATATCACTGGATATTTAATCATATAAACAACTGGAGTTAATGTTGCTCTTACGAGGTTTTTTGCTAGCTCATTATCACTAATACTTCTGGCTATAGGAGGTGATATATCATAATATATATCTACAAAAGCACGTCCCAGTGCATTTGTTTTTAAATAATCATCTCTAAAGTCTCTTAGAATCTTAACATCAGAGTCAAAATAACTTCCATAAGCTGCCGTTGCTATAAAACATCCTTCAACCGTTTTAGAGCCCTCATCCACCGATGATTCATCTACAATAGTATATGTAGCTGCTGTGTCAGCATCTAAAAGTTCATCACTTAAAAAGTAAACTTTTACCTCATTATCAACAACATAATTAATCGCGTCCCCATGAAATGTATAAATCTGAGTTAGATTTTCACCTAAGTTAAGTGCTTTCTTATCGATACTAAGTTCATTAAATTCATCTATATCAAATACAACAATACCTGTATTCTGAACTGTTGTATATAACTTGTCTTCCAAAAGATACATACTTGAAGGTGTACCTTCGTACCATAAATCCTGGTCATTAAAACCTATAGTATATTCGCTTAATAACTCAACTCTATCTTTATTTGAAATATTATATATTTCTATCTTATTGTTTGCCCCGATAAACAATCTGTTTGAATCAATATCTATAAAAATAGATTTTGTATTTTCTATATTTATAGTTGACAATGTTTTAGAATTATCAATATCATTTTTATCACTAACATCTACTACACGTACATCATTATCTGTTGCTAAATACATATAGTTTCCATATACTTTAACAATCTCTAAGCTCTCAATACCTACTTGCTGTGGAGTTTCAGTATTAGTCAATGGTGCTATATATAAGGAATCTTCATCATAATAGTACACATAACCAAGTTTATCGATATACATTATTTCTTCATCAGTAATACCGCTCATATCAAAAAAATCATTTTCTAAGTAGAGACCATCCGTGTTATCAAAACGATAAAGCCCCACTTTATTAAAAGAGTTATCTGCTAAATCTATCCTAGATACATACACTTTTTCTTCTGTATCATCATTATAAGAGAAAATTCTATAAACAGATTCATTATCATCAAATCCAATTGTCTCAATCTCTTGTTTAGGCTGTAAAACATTTGACATTCTGGTTAAGGTTCCATCTTTTAACATATAGAAATGTCTATCTACATATGAAAAAGATGCTATATTATTTAAAACACTTAAACTAGCTCCACTATCCATGACCAATTCTTCAACTGCTGTAAAAACAGTATTAATTTGATAATCATGTGTTGGCTCATTTACTATTGGTTCAAAACTCTCAACCAATATCATGTAGTTTCCTTTACTTAAATCCGCTTTGAATTCAGTCTCAAGTATTTGTGTTTGCTCATCATAATTGCTTGCTATAACCGTACCGCTTTTGTATAGTAGAGTAACTTTAACCTTATTATCGCCATTTGTATTAAAATTGATAGTTCCACGTTCAGTCATATTAAGTTCAAAGTAATCTTTATCATATCCACCTTCATACAAGTTACCGCTTATAGGTTCACCTTGAACTATTGCGTCATATACTAAAGAATCATCTAATATATCGTAAACCCCGTCAAGCTCATAAGTTTGAGAAAAAGAGAAAGAATCTAAATCCCCGTTTTTTGACTTGATATCGATAAATACATCATCTGCATTAACTACACTTGATATATTATCTTCACCTGTTGTTAAAATGTTTCCATCTGAATTATAAATGGTAATATCTACAGTGTTTGCCGCTGTTACTTCAATACTCAGGGTACCTGTGTAATAGTTATTAATATAATGGAAAGCATCTACATCACTGGCATTTGAGAACTGTCCGGTTGTTATAGTTGAGTTAATATCATTACTCATATCTATCTCATTAATAGTTTGTGCACTGATACTATCTGCATAGTCCGGTGTAGCTTCCGTAACAATTACAGTTTTACCTTTAGCCAAGATTAGTGAGCTGTTTGAAAAAGTTATGCTATTTACTGCTTCTTCATATGTGCTGCCAAAAGCAGATGAAACCGTATTATTAATATCCTTATATTCTACAGTTTCATATCCATAACTTTTAGATATATATAGGACTTTATTGTTTATATATATATCATTAATGCTAGAAGTAATGTTTGAATCAGACCTTGTATCGGTTAAGAGTATATCACTTCCTGTATCACTCAACTGATTATCTAAGTTTAATATATTTATTACTTGAGCAGAATCTTCTACCAATAGATACTCACTATCTTTTATCAATTTAACAGCACCATTTAATGTTGCAGTTTTCTAAGTACTTAAATCACTTTGTTTTAAATTAACTATACCGGCTGTTGTCGCAACAAATAAATTTTCTTCATCTACTAATAAATCTACGGCACCAACAGAAGTTATACTATTTGAAAAAGCCGGTTCATTTGGTTTAGAAATATCATATTTTTTAACCGAATCTGAAGCCGTAAAATAGACGAAACTACCTTTTGCGACTATACTTGTCACATCACTGCTAACATTTGTTTGAGAATAAAGAAACGCAGAAGAAGGTTCTGTCACATCAATAACAGCAAAACCATCTACACCAAGTGCTACATAAATAATAGTTCCGTCTAAATATATATCTTTTGGTGTACCTTTTAAATTTACCCTGGATTTTATTATAGGATTATTTGGATTACTTAAATCTATTACACTTAAACCGTCAGATTCATCAACTAAATATATATAGTTACCAGAAGAAATCATTTTTGACTCACTACCGTTAACAGATAAATTTGCATATTCAGTATTTTCTACATTTGCATTATCTATATACTTATCATCAACTACAGTTGTAAATGTAGCATCTACAGTATAATTACTACCATTTGTACCTGTAACCTTTATAAAGTACTCTCCCGAACTGTCAATTTTATAATCTCCCCCGACAGTTGTCGGAACTGTAGTCCCGTTCTCATATACAATTACGGCCGTAGCACCTGATAAAGTTAAGGAAATCAGACCTTGTGTATCAATAGATATTTTAAACATATCAATATCCCCGACTGCATCTATACTTCCGGAAAAACTCTCTGTAGATGCATCAGCTATATTTGTAGTTGTTTCTGTATAAAAACGTGTCGTATCTTGCTGGTCATTATTTAAAACTACACTTGTAACACTTATATCATATGCCGAAGCATTTGTATCCGTTAGTGCTAAAAAATATGTACCTGAAGGTACATCAGCTGTGCTTGAACAATTTGTGTTAGCTACCGGCGTACTTAAATTATCTTCAGAATATAACTGACAATTTATACCTCCATTTATAGTCGTAACTATTGAAGCCGTGAAATCAAGGTTAATTTTAAAATAATCGTATTCATTAGCCTCATTTATTTGTGCCGTCAATGCTGCATCACCCAAAATAATTAGTTCTGCATTTGCAAAATCATCTCCAAAATCACGCTCTATATCTAATGTTTTTAATTCAGAAGCCGTAACCAGTAAATTAGTATCATAGGTATTATCTAATACATATAGTTTATTTCCTATACTTTCTAGTGATGTAATGTTTTGAGCATTTTTTATCTCTTTGATAAGATTTAATGTCGATGTATCTAATGCTTTAATTCCTGCGTCACTTGTCCCTACATATACAATTCCATCTACAACCGCTACTGATTTAATATTTGAAAATGAGTTTGAAGTACTTGTACCAATTATTTCAACACTTGAATCAGTTACGGCATATGTAGTACCGTTATATATTTCAAAATCTAAATATAAAGAATCAAGAAAAGATGTAGTTGTGCCATACTCCAACCAATTTGTTTCTGTACGGATATAAAGTTTATTATTTTCATACTTTAACTTATATTCAAAAGATACACTTGTAGCACCAGATACGGTTGTATCACTCAATAAAACAACTTTTGAATCATTAATATACTCAAATTTATCAACACCAACTTCTGTAATATCTGTAGTCCCATCAAGAGAATAGGTATTTCTATACAATGCGTATATATATGTTCCGTCACTTGCTTGAGAGAGATAATTTTTATTAGTCTCAGATATAAATATATCTGAGCTTAGTCTACCAATACCACTGCTTCTGGCAGAATTTATAAATGAACCATCCATATTTATTGAATTTGTATTAGCTGTATAGACACTTCCAACATTTGCAACATCTAACGCTTTTAAATATTCGTCGGTTGAAGAATATGAAGTAAATGATGTTGAGAAACTACCACTTGAACCTGTTGCTTTTATATAATAAGTCCCTGCTTTTATAGGACTTAAAGAAGCTATATTTGATAGTGTAGCATATGAAGAGGATGAATTAACGTCTGCACTGACTAAGCTTAATGTAGTTGTTGCAGGAGTAAGCGTTAATTCACCGTCTGATGGAATAACAATCTTAAATAAATCTATATCACCCACACCATCTATAGTAACAGCAGTATTTACCCCTAAAGATATAGGAGTAAGCTTATTTAAAGATACATTTAACAGTCTATCTTCAACTGTATCTGTTTTAGAAAATGTAGTTTCAAGATTATAATTATCAAAACTATCTGTGTCACTAGAAGATATTTTAACATAGTATGTTCCAGCTGGAACATTTCCTGTATTTTTAGTATTGTTTATAAATACTGAGTTATTAATAATAGGGGATGAAAAATCAAAATCATCATCTATAGTTATATTTAGATCCGCCGCATCTACGCCTGTAGTTGTAAAACTCAAATCTCCAAAATACTCTGTATCAACTCTGAAAATATCTATATCCTGATTCCCTGATGAATCTGAATATTTATTCATACTGATTGTTGAATTAATATCAACTTTTGATAATTCATATGCAAATACATTAACATTATCAGCTGTAGTATCATCAAAATCAAAATCTATTCTATAACGTTTAATAGTTCCATTCTCATTTACATATACATTTCCACCGTGAGCTTCTATCGCAGTAGATGAACCTGAAGTTCCAAATCTTAGTATTTGCCTTGGCTTGGATGCATCAGAATAAATATCATATACAAAAATATAACCAACATTTGTTGTCACAAACAACATTCCATTATCTATCGCAAAATCATTAACACCATATCTACTAAAAACTTTTAAGGTTGCCACATTCGCAGAATCAGTTATATCAAATAAATATGCATCGCTATTAGCATCTTTTGCATAAACATATACATTTACACCATCTTCATATGCTAAGATTTCATCATATGTATTACCTGCTGCTAATGTAGGTAAAGAGATATCAGTTGTATTTTTAATGATATTACTATAGTCTGATATATCATATCTTTGTACAGTAGAGCCCACTAATACATAAACAGTATTACCTACAACACTAACAGAACGCCCTTCATTCCCTGTACCTAGGTCTGCACTAACATTTTGTGGAGAAAATGATATACTCTGTATATAGAGATTTTGTCCACTAACATATATTTTTTTACCATCTTTTATTACAAATTTATCTGATAAATTATTACCTAAGTATGACCCTGATTTATCTGAGAGATTATAACTATTACCATAATTAGTATATAAAATATTACCCTCTGCATACATATAATTAGGATTATCAAATATACTAAATGTATTATCTTCAATAACATTTGGTGTTGCTTTTAAATCAATCTCTTGTGAATACTCTTCATTCATTGTTGCACTTAGACTATAAGAACCTGTCGTACCTGACAAAGAAATAAGATAGCTACCTTCTTCAACTAAAGTTGGGAAGGATGTACTTATTACTTTATCATCCAGACTTCTAAGTGATACTGTACCGCCAAAGCCTCCAGTAGACACATTAAACATCCCTTTTTGCGGTACCTCTAAGACAAAATAATCAACATCTCCAGTATGTACATAACCAGTTATGGAATCACCCAAAGTAATTGCTTTGGCTTCAGTATAGTTGTCAGCAAACCGGTCATAGTTAAAATCTAGTGTACCTATTGTATGATCGGCTGTGTTTCCATAAAGATCCTGTTGCCCTGCTTTTGGTGATATGGTATATGAAGTTCCAGGAGTAAGTAATAAATCAGAGT
>JAPHSI010000027.1 GCA_026193155.1 Sulfurimonadaceae bacterium
ATTGCTACAAAAATAAACGCGTATATATTATCCATAGATTCACTTAGCATCTATAAAGAGATAGACATAGTATCTGCAAAACCAAGTAAAAAAGAATTAAAACAAGTAAAACATTTCGGTATAGATGAAATTTATCCAAATGAACACTTCTCCGTGGATATTTTTATTAAACTATATAAAGATGTGCTTAAAAGATGCAAAAAAGATAACAAGAATCTTGTAATAGTAGGGGGTACTTCATTTTATTTAAAATCATTACTAGAAGGTCTGTCCCCAATCCCTGAACTTAGCCTGGATGCAAAAGTAAATGTAAATAAAGCCATGAAGGATTTAGAAGGTGCATACAACTTTTTAAAACTTCAAGACCCTGATTATATGCAAAATATCTCTGCAAATGATAGCTACAGAATTGAAAAAGCTTTTATAATATTTGAAGGTTCAAAGATGAGCCCTAGTGAATGGTTTAAACAAAATCCGCCACAGCCTATAATCAAAGATTTACCTATCTTCAATATAGATGTACCTCGTGATGTACTTAGAAAAAGAATTCAAAATCGTACTCATAAAATGTTAGATTTGGGATTAATAGATGAAGTGTGTTATTTGGAGCAAAAATATACACGTTTACCAAACTCTATGGGCGCTATTGGGATTGTTGAAGTTCTAGAGTATCTTGATGGCAAAATAGACAAAAATGAGATGCTTGAACTCATCTCTACTCATACAGCACAACTTGCAAAACGTCAGCAGACATTTAATAAAAACCAGTTTAAAAATATAATATCAGCACCACTAGAAGAACTTGAAGATATAATATTAAGTAATAAAGTGATTAATTAAATAATAACATAAATTATGTTACATTGTGTCATAAATATACATATGAAATTTAAAGATGATAAGCAGCACAAAATTTAAAATTAAAAAGTTTTTTCATAAAATCTCAAGTACGACAAAAATAATTATGCTTGTTTTTTTGCATTTACTACTAATATCTATAAATGCTTACTATCTTCACGATTTTATAAAAATAACAGAAGTTGATGCTCAAATAATCAACGAAAGTGGCATTATTCGTGGAACAATTCAAAAAGTTGTTAAGTCAGAAACCAACAACAAACAATCTGATGATAATATAAAGATTGTTGACAATCTCTTAAGTAGATATAGTGATAGTCAAATTTTAACACATGGTCATACTAATTTTATCGATGGAATAAAGCAAGTTAGAGATGGTTGGGAGCGAATAAAAAAACTTATATTTGAGTATAGATTATCACAAGACCCTGTGATAAAAAATAAATTGATAATTGAAAGTGAAATATGTTGGAGACATGCTAATCATACGGTTGGCGTAGCACAAATTAATGCCGAAAGGAAACATAAATTATTCTCAAAAATTTATTTAGTTTTATCCATAGATTTTGCATTGATTATTTCCATAATTTTAATTATCTATTCAATATTTAAACTTAAACTTGAAGAACAGGCAAGAATTGATCCATTAACACAAATATATAATCGACATGTTTTTTATGAAGAAATTGATATTGAGATGTCTAGCAGTAGTAGACATCACTACCCATTGTCTATATTGCTAATTGACATAGATTTTTTTAAAAGAGTAAATGATACATATGGTCACGATATGGGAGATATAATACTTCTGGAGTTTGCTTCTTTAATAAAATCTCATATTAGAAAAGAAGATATTTTATGTCGCTTTGGAGGTGAAGAGTTTGTAATTATCTCTCCTTTTATTGATGGTATTCAGGCACAAGAATTTGCAGAAAAGTTGCGAGTAGCAATTCAAAATTTTGATTTTAATCCCGCAGGAAATATTACTGCAAGTATAGGTGTGTCTACACAAAACAGCAATGATACTTTCAAATCATTGTTTAAAAGAGTTGATGAAGCCGTATATATTTCTAAAGATAAAGGTCGAAACACAGTTACATATAAATAGCTTATAAAACTAAGTAGTTTATTTTTTTTGTTTCTTTCTAAAGAGATGATACTGTTCATTCTCACAAATCTCCTCTATATAAGACTCGGGACATTTTTTTACATTTGACCAGATGCCAGAAGGCAGTCTGACTTCGAGTGTACCTTTTTCCCTAAATTTTATAATTTTTTTATGACTTAAAATTTTATCAGCAGGAGAAAAGTCTGCTTTAGATAAATCAACATCTTTTCTATAGTAACAGGTTTGTTTTTTAAAGTTCCCCCAGTTTGGAATACCGTCTTCGGTGTATGCTACTTCATGTCCGTTTGAAAACCTAACCATTATTACATAGTGGGAATCTTCATAACACTCAACTATCTTACCCTTACCGAAAATAAGTCCGTAAACTTTGTCTCCGACCTTTGCATCTTCAAAATAAGCCATTTTAATATCCATTATTTTTTTTGGGATATTAACTCACTTAGGTTATAAAAAGGTTACAAAAACTATATTGTTAAATCTTTATAACAATCAGGTCTTCTATCTCTTAAAAGCCCCCAATATATACGCTGTTTTCTATTTTCTTCAAAATCAAATTCAGCGTAGATAATTTCCTCTTTATTACGGCTTGCTTCTGATACCAAAGCACCCGTATAGTCGGTTATGAAAGATGAACCGTAAAATGTAAGAGAACAACTCTCTCCATCTTCAACTCCGATGCGGTTTGCCGCTACCACAGGAACTGTGTTAGCGGCAGCATGTCCCATCTGTACACGTTGCCAGTGCTCTTTAGAATCTACATGAATCTCAGGCTCACTCCCTATAGCCGTAGGGTAAAAGATAATATCCGCACCCTTTAGTGCTAAAGCTCTTGCACTCTCACAAAACCACTGATCCCAACAGATTCCTGCTCCGATGCGACCATACTTGGTCTGCCAAACTTTAAAACCGGTATCTCCGGGAGTAAAGTAAAACTTCTCTTCATATCCCGGACCGTCTGGTATATGTGTTTTACGGTAGTTATCGCCGATAGTTCCGTCTGCATCTATAACTACAAGAGAGTTGAAATACTGCACACCTAAATTTTTAAGCTCTTCTTTTTCAAAATAAGAAACCAATATCACAACATCCAACTCATCAGCTAAAAGTGCAAAACGTTCTATCAGTTTATTATTTTGAAGTGGTTTTGCCCACTCAAAATATTCTCTATCCTTATCTTTGCAAAAGTATAAACCTTCAAACAGCTCAGGTAGTAAGATAATTTTAGCTCCATTATAAGCAGCTTGTCTTGTAAAAAACTCAGCTTTATCCACATTTTTATCTTTATTTTTACTCATTGCCATTTGAATAGCTGCTACTTTTACCATTACTTAACCTCTTGCAGTTACTTCTAAAAGGTGAAAACCAAATTGTGTCTGAATAGGTCCTTGAAGTTCACCTACATCACCACCGCGAAATACAGCTTCATCAAATTCAGGCACCATTTGACCAGGTGTAAATCTACCTAAATCTCCACCGTTTGCACCAGATGGGCATTGTGAGTTTTTAGCAGCTACATCTGCAAAATCTGCTCCGTTTTCTATCTCTGCTTTTAAAGTATTACACTCATCTTCACTCGCTACTAATATATGTCTTGCTTCTGCGTAAGCCATGCTTTTATTCCTTAATTTTATTTCATAAAATGAAGGGAACCCTTCATCTAATTTTTTACAATGTCGGAAGTAATTCCGCCATCTACGTTAACACTAGGTTTTCTTCGGCAGAAAGCCCATTGCACTAGTGCAATTTCTTTTTATAACTAAATATTTTATGAAATATAATTCTACATAAAATTAATTTTAGTCTATATAAAATTAAGTATAATAGCACCAAAGAAAGGCAATAATGAGTATATTTAAAGCAAAAGTTTGCGAGATTAAAAACGTAGATGCACTTAACATTGTAAAATTTTCCTACGCAGACACTACACTCTCCATGATGAGTTTAGAACTTGACTCAAACATAAAAGTAGGTACAAATGTGCACCTTTATGCAAAAACGAATAATATTGCCTTAGCAAAAAATCTCACAGGGGATTTAAGCTACTCAAACCAAATAAAAGCAAAGATTAACTCTATAGATAACGGTGAACTTCTAAGTAAAATAACGCTTCAAGACAGTATAGGGACTTTTGAATCTGTGATTACAAAAGATTCTGCATCTAGAATGAGTTTAGCAGTAGGAGATAAAGTTGTAGCACTGATTAAAGCAAGTGAGTTAAGTATAAGTGAGCTTATATGAGTGAGTTAGAATTTACTCCATTTATTTTATCTTTTAAACTTGCAGCTATAACTACTGTGCTTCTTTTTATACTTAGCATCCCTCTTGCTTGGTGGTTATCACAAAGTACAAGTAAGAGCAAACCTTTTTTTGAAGCTATAACTGCACTGCCAATTGTACTTCCACCATCAGTCCTTGGTTTTTACGTACTCATAGCCCTATCTCACAACTCACCAATCGGGGCTTTTTTTGAGGATGTGTTTGGAATAAAACTCGTTTTTACGTTTAGCGGTTTGGTAGTGGCTTCTTGTTTTTACTCTCTGCCTTTTATGGTGCAACCCCTTCAAAGCGGATTTGAATCTTTAAATAAAAATATGCTTGAAGCATCTTACATAAGTGGCAAAAGCAGATTTCAAACTCTTCTTTTTGTAGCCTTGCCAAATATTAAACCCGCAATTCTTACAGCTACCATAGTAACGTTTGCCCATACCGTCGGCGAGTTTGGAGTTGTTTTGATGGTTGGAGGAAGTATCCCGGATGAGACAAAGGTAGCATCTGTAGCAATTTATGAAATGGTAGAGATTATGGATTACACTTCTGCTCATATCTACAGTGCCATTATGCTAATCATCAGTTTTATAGTGCTTCTAGGCGTGTATATATTTAACCATAAATACAAAACTAGGTTTAGTAAAATATGATTAGCTTAGATATTCAAAAAAAACTCCTAGGTATAGATTTAGAAATAGACTTGGAAATTAAAACAGGTGATTTTATAGCACTAAGTGGAAAAAGCGGAAGCGGTAAAACAACACTTTTGAGAATTTTGGCAGGATTAGAAGATGCACATGGCAGTATAAAAATAGAAAATGAAATCTGGCTGGATGCAAAGGTTAAAAAAGCTATTCAAGAGCGTGAAATAGGTTTTGTATTTCAAGACTATGCTTTATTTGAAAATATGAACGTAGAGAAAAACCTTTTATTTGTCTCAAACGATAAAGAGCTGTGTGAGCACTTGCTAAAAATAACCCATATGAGTGATTATAAAAACTCTCTTCCAAGCCAACTAAGCGGCGGACAGAAACAACGTGTCGCAATATGTCGTGCACTTATGCGTAGACCCAAACTTTTACTTTTGGATGAGCCTCTCTCAGCACTTGACCCGCAAACTCGTTTATCACTTCAAAGTGAACTTTTAACTCTTCACAACGAGTTTAAAACTACTACTATTTTAATAAGCCACGACCCAAGCGAGATATATAAACTGGCATCCAGAGTTATAGTCTTGGATGCAGGAAAAGTCATAAATGACGGAAAACCAAAAGATATACTATTAAAAACAAAAGGCAGCCAAAAACTATCGTTTTCAGGTGAGCTTTTAGATATAAAAAAAGTAGATATTATCTACATTGCGGTTATAGCTATAGGTCAACAGATAGTTGAAGTCGTAATCAATGAAGATGAAGTTCAAAATTTAAAAGTCGGAGATTTAGTCACTCTTTCTACTAAAGCATTCTCTCCGCAGATTAGGAAAATATGAAATTTTTTAAAACAGCCGTAATATTATCGATACTACTTATACTTATATTTGTAGGTGCACAATTTTCTTGGTTAACATATACCTCAACTATCTCTAAAGATTTATTTTCAAGTGCATCTAGTGAAAAAACAGTAGTAGACTTTAAAGAGTTAGAAACTCTTCCAAAACCTGTGGTAAAGTACTTTAACTTAGTTTTAAAGGATAAATCAGAGATTATAAACAAACTCTACCTCTCTCAAAACGGCGGCTTTAGAATGGATGATAAATCAAATAAATACTCAAAAACAGAGGCTCAGCAATTTTTATCAACTAAACCGCGTGGCTTTACTTGGCATGCAAAAATATTTATAGATGCAGGTGTATATGTAAATGTATTTGATTCTTATGTAGATGCAAAAGGTGCTATTAAAGCCAAGTTCTTATCCCTTTATACGATTGTAGATGAGCATAATAAAAAAGAGTTAAGTAATGGTGCATTACAAAGATACTTAGCTGAAGCTATCTGGTATCCAACTGCCCTACTCCCAAGTCAAGGTGTAAAATGGAGAGCAGTAGATGCAAACAAAGCTATAGCTACACTAAATGATGGAAACAACAGTGCATCTTTAGAATTTACATTTAACGATAAAGGTGAGGTAACTTCAATCTACTCGCCAAATAGATATAGAGAAGTTGAAGGAAAATATATAGCTACGCCTTGGCTGTGTGAAGTATCTGATTATATAGATAAAAATGGATATTTAATACCTAAACATGGAGAGGTTTCTTGGTTGATAGATGCTAAGAAATTTACCTACTTTAAACTAGATATAAAAGATGTAAAATATAACTAAGTACGTTTATAACTAAAGACAAAAGCTAACAAGGTAAGGGTTACATACAATCCTCCTGTGTAGTAAACTTGCTCAACTTCAGTAGTAGCTTCATAATACAAAATTGCAACAGTACCTGCTATAAGTCCAAAAAGTGCAATAAAAGTCAAAAAAAGTGATGAGTTTGTAAATTTATGTATTTTAAAATTAGCAAATGCCATCAGTATAGATACAAGTAAAAATGTCACACTACCATACTCAAGAATAACTTTTAAATCCCCTAAAAGTACAAGACAAAATGCAAATACGGACATACTTATTATAGAATAAACTGGAATATTGTTTTTTCTTATCGTTAAGAACTTTGGAAAGTATCCATCAGCGGCTATGACCGACATCAACCTAGAGGCTCCAAAAAGTGTACCGCTTATAGCAGAACTTGTTGCTAACAATGCACCGATTATTACCAGTTCAGTACCGATATTTCCAAGTATTTCTCCCGCCCCTGATGCCAAGGCATACTCCTGATTCTCTATAATATTCTCAAACGGTATGGCCATAATAGCACCTATTGCGATAATTACATATATAGCTACAGTTATAAAGATGGAACTGTATATTGCTCTTGGTATGTTTGTCCTTGGATTTTCCATCTCGTTCATTGCATGTATAACAAGTTGAAAACCCTCAAACGCTACAAAAGTAAGTGAAGCTACTATAACTATATACAACATATTCATATCTTCATTCTTCTCAATCAAGACCGGGATAGATATATTTGAATTATTTATAAAAACAAATGAGATTATTACTAAGATAAAAAGTTTTGTATAAACCATTATATCTTCTATCTTACCCATACCTTTTACGCTCCAAACATTTATAAGGGTAAAAATAAATATTATCAATCCCGCAAAGATTTTTCTGTGGTACTCACTGTCCGCAATCTCAAATCCGCTAATTGCATAAGATGCGAAAGTATATGCATAGAGCGCAAGTGTACTTATATATCCAAATGTCACCCACCAACCAACTACAGATGCTGCAAATCTTGATTTTGGAAATGTTTTTTTGTAAAAAGAATATGTAGCGCCTTCATCTCTATAATAGAGTGCAAGTTTTACATATGAATATGCAGCCAATAGTGCAAGCAAACCACCTATTACAAAAGCAATAGGTGTAAAAACACCGACCATAGATACGGATATTCCCAAAACAGAGAATATACCACCACCAATCATACCACCGAGTGCAATAGCTATTAGTTCTAGTAGTCCTAATGATTTATTTCGTTTTCGATGAATATATGGCATCTAAATTCCTAAACAATTATTGAGTTATTTTCTGGCCTCTTTTATGCTTTGGTAGGCTTGGTTTATCTCTTGTGTCTTGGCTGTAGCTTGTTCTATATACTCTTCACCCTTATCTTTGGACTTCATAATATCAGGATGATACTCCCTTACAAGTTTTCTATATGATTTTTTGACAGTATTCATATCATCACTCTCTTTTACACCTAGAATCTCATATGCCTGATCAAGACTCATCGACTGCTTCGTACCACGCATCATATTCTCAAACTTGCTTAATATAAGTTCATACTCTTGTTCAGATAAGTTTAG
>JAPHSI010000081.1 GCA_026193155.1 Sulfurimonadaceae bacterium
CTTATTTGGATAAGTCCTTTATCTTCAACTATCTTTTCTGGATTTTCTCCGCTTTTTACCATCTCTTCAAAAACTTCTTTAGCTATCTTGTTTGAAATAGTCCCATCGTCTACTAGCTTTACGAGTTCAGCTATTTGTGAAGCACTGAATTTAAGCTCACTTATCTCTTTTTCTTTTAACTCTCTTGCTACTTCATTTGCCACAATGTTGGCTATACTCACAGGGGAGTTGTTAACAGATAGTGCTTGTTGATAAAATGATGAAAGTTTTTCATCACGAGCTAAAATATCCGCAACCATATTGTTTAGTTTAAGCTCATTTGTATACTTGTCAAACAGAGTTTGTTCAGCTTCATTCATAGGTTCAACTTCACCGTCTATTTGTACTTTTTTAGCCTGAGATTTGTTTTCAGTTTTAGGTGTTTTTTTCTTTTTAGTATAAGAATCTTTAAGACCTACTATCTTATTAAATACCGGATTCTCATTTGTGTATTCTATTGGGTCGGCATAAAAATAACCCTGTCTTTCAAACTGGAATCTTTCATCTGGTTTGTCTGTTATAACAGCCCTCTCAATAAGAGCATTTTTAATGATTTTTAGAGAATCAGGGTTTATATCTTCTATACCTTCAGGTGCTTCATCTTTGAAAAGTCTGTCATATAGTTTTACCTCTACACTCTTTGCACTCTTTGCATCTACCCATTGAATGGCACTCTTAACTTTGATGCCACTCGTGTCTGAACCACTTTTAGACTCTGGGTTATACTCTGCTATTATCTCCGTAATATTGCCCTCTGAGTCTTTTTTAACTTCTTTACATGTGATGATATATGCATGTTTAAGACGAACACTCTGATCTGGTGTTAGACGGAAGTAACCTTTTGGAGGATTCTCAGAAAAATCTTCACGCTCTATGTAAATCTCTTTTGAAAACGGCAGTTTTCTTTTTCCTTCTTTAGGAACATCTTCAGGGTAGTAAGAAGCTTCAAGCTCTTCCTCTCCTTCATAGTTCTCTATGTTCACTTTAAGAGGGTCAAGTACACACATGACACGCGGTACTTTAGTATTTAAATCATCTCTGATTGAAAATTCAAGTTGTGCAACATCAACAGTTGAATTTGCTTTTGCTATACCTATGCTATCACAAAAGTTTAAAATAGACTCAGGTGTATAGCCGCGACGTCTAAGTCCTGCAATAGTAGGAAGGCGAGGGTCATCCCAACCGCTAACTTTTTTCTCATTTACAAGTTCAAGTAGTTTTCTTTTACTCATAACTGTGTAGTTGATTCCAAGTCTTGCAAACTCGTGTTGGTAAGGTCTTGGAGCTTTAAGTCCCAGCGTGTCTAGTACCCAGTCGTAAACTTCGCGATTGTTCTCAAACTCTAAGGTACAAATAGAATGCGTAACACCCTCTATGTAGTCAGACAGACAGTGACCAAAATCATACATAGGGTAGATTGCCCACTCG
The DNA here is from genome assembly GCA_026193155.1 of Sulfurimonadaceae bacterium. GTDB lineage: Bacteria > Campylobacterota > Campylobacteria > Campylobacterales > Sulfurimonadaceae > Sulfurimonas. The sequence continues at coordinate 1,468 of JAPHSI010000081.1, forward strand.
TCTCCCGCTCTATAGTGGTGGGCATGACGAATACGGTATAAAATAGGGTCACGCATCTTCATATTTGCAGCGGACATGTCTATCTTGGCACGAAGTACATGTTCACCGTCTTTAAACTCACCTTTTTTCATTCTCTCTAAAAGGTCTAGGTTCTCTTTAATAGTTCTTTCAGCATACTTACTGCGATGTCCGGCTTCTGTTACAGTACCGCGTAGTTCACGCATCTCTTCTTCATTTACAGAATCAACGTATGCTTTGCCCATTTTAATAAGCTCTTTTGCATAGTTGTATAGTTCAGGGAAGTAGTCAGATGTGTAGCGTACACTGTTCTCCCACTTAAAGCCTAGCCACTCTACTGCATCTTTAAGAGCTTCTACGTATGCAGTATCTTCTGTTGTTGGGTTGGTGTCGTCCATTCTAAGGTTACAGTGACCTTTATAGTCACGCGCTATACCGAAGTTTATAGCGATAGATTTAGCGTGTCCAATGTGAGGGAATCCGTTTGGCTCGGGAGGAAATCTTGTAATAACCTCTTTATACTTGCCTGACTGTAAGTCCTTCTCAACTATTGTACGTAAAAAATCTTTGTGCTCACTCATTGCTTTTAAACCTTTTTAAATTATAAGAGTGACATTTTAGCGAATGTGAGCTTATAGTATACTAGCTTCTATAACTTGATTAATTTTCTTTTTTATATTCTTTAAATGTTCGCTAAACTGATTTTCTATACGTTTTTATCTGTCCATACGGCGAATTCATTACCGCTTGGTTCCGTGAAATGAAAACGATGACCACCTGGGAAATCAAATATTGGACGAACAATTATTCCGCCGTTGCTAGTAACTTTTTCAAAAGTGGCTTTGATATCGGAGCTATAAAAAATTAGTAAAGCTCCACAATTTGATGTTAAGCTGCATGCATCTGCTTTAAAAAAACCACCATCAAGACCTTGGTCTGAAAAAGAGGTGTAATCAGGACCGTAGTCCACAAAATTCCATTCAAATACAGCCGAAAAAAATGCTTTTGTTGCAACCAAATCTTTGGCTTGAAACTCTACATAGTTTAGCTTTTCATGTTTGTTCATGTTCACTCCTTTTTATTCAACTAAAAATACCATCAAACTTTAAGTGGATTATTCTTCTGTAAGCTTTGTTTGAGCTGTAAAATTTCTTGGCTTGATATACTTAAATCATTAAATTTATTGTTAGGAGTATATCGTTGATTGAACTCTTTCCAGAAGTTCTCAACAAGTGCTTTACTATCATTATCATTTGTAGTGTTTAGATAATTATTTACTCTTTTAGATAAATTTTGATAATCAACAATCTCTTTGTCACTTAAATATTTTTCATTATCTACTTCTTTCAAGCTTATTAATGACGAAGTGATTTTTGTTCTTTGTTCCTCATCAAACTTATTTAATGCCATAGAATAAGTTGAAGCAACATCTTGAGTGATTTTACTTGAGATTCTGTATTGTTCAAGTGGTTTTTCTGAGTTATTTTTAAGTATCTCATTGAATTTTGAATTATGGGTATTTATATCTATAGACTTTAAAATCTCTATCGCTTTTTTTGTGCTATTTATTGTATCTATAGATTCATTGTTAGCCATCTGCTCTTTTAGTATATTTTCATAAGCTGCCAACATATCACGCTTTTGGTTTGGCTTTTCCCAAACCTCTCCATAGTACTTTACATGTAGCTCTTTGCCTACTGCTTTACTTAGTTCAGTTGTATCAAGAGCTAAAAAAGGGAGCATCTCTCTTATTGAAAACTCTCCATTTTTATTCATATCGCCCAATACTTTTTTTACATCATTTAAACTCGCATTATGGATATCTAATAAATTAGAATTGTTTGTCTGTTCACTTGAAGCTTGAGTAGTATAACTACTATTAGAAACTGAATTGACCATAAGTACTCCTTTATATGATATTTATATCACTAGTTTTTCAAGCACAAACTATGCCAGTTTTTTTATATTTAATACTGTTAAGGATGGAAATCTATCTGAAAATTTTTTTTAGATTGGTTAGAATCATTTCGCTAATTAGTCCATTATTATAGTCTACGAAATCCCATATCGTTAGCTTATACTTCAAAATTACCTGATGTATGTAGCCAATCTACACTTGTTGCTATGAATACGGAACATTTCATATCTCTACTCCTTCGCAAGATGTGTGAGATTAGCTATTACTATTTAATTAGACAAATTATGTGCATATAAAATCATATTTGCCCTATTTGGTCCAATTAAAATTATTAGCATATTTTTCATTTGTTTCGTAAATTTAATTTATTTTTTCACGAACTTCGTTTAGTCCTTCTTGCATTGTATTTACTGATTCACTCATTTTTTCTGTTTTATTTGATACAGAGACCGCATTTTTTGCTATATCTTCAACAGCAATAGACTGTTCAGTTACGCTAGAAGCTACTGCTTCCATAGAGTTTTTAACACTCTGTACTTTCCCTCCAGCATCTACTACTTGTTCAGCTAAATTAGATATTTGTTGAACATTGTCTTTTATTTGAGATTTTATTTGAGAAATGTTGACTGTAATTTCAGTTGTAGCATCATGAGTTCGTTCGGCTAATTTTCTTACTTCATCAGCAACAACAGCAAATCCACGTCCGTGTTCACCTGCACGTGCAGCTTCTATAGCTGCATTTAGTGCAAGAAGATTTGTTTGACCGGCAATATCTTCGATTACTTTACTTATTTCTTCA
>JAPHSI010000041.1 GCA_026193155.1 Sulfurimonadaceae bacterium
AATACATCCATAGAAGATCTTATACCCATATAGCTTTGCATAATTACATTAAAGTTATTTGCTATCTTATCTTCCCACTCTACACTATTGTTTACAAAATGTTCTATACGAGGCAACATAATATTTATTTTTGAACTGGCTTTATCTATATTCTCCATGCTACTTTGAAAATGTTCAATAGTTTTGTCATTCAACAATTTTTCTAGTTTATCCATAAATTTTGCAGAACGATTTAAAATTATTTCTATCTGCTTTTGGTTTTCTGTATTTAAGAGTTCTTGTGTACCACTTAGTGTTTTTGAAAGATTTGTTGATACACTGCCAAAAGATTGTTCTATCCTTTCAAAAAAACTAGGCGTTGTTTTTATTACAGGATATTTTTGATCACCGTTTTTCTTTAAAAGCTCTGTACCATTCTCACCCATTGTTAAATTAATATAACTAAGCCCCGTTATACCTTGTGACGTAAGTTTTGCTCTTGTAGTGGTTTTTATTGGTGTTGCTTTTAAAACAGATACAACTACTTGAACCTGCTCAGAATTTTTTGGATTAATTTCAATGCTGGTTACTTTACCTACATCTATACCTCTATATTTTACTGGTGCCTCCAAATTTAAACCAAGTACAGACTCATTAAAATAAACATAGTACTTCTTAATTGCTTGTTCTTGAGAAGGTTGTAATAACCAATAAGAAAATATTATTATCAGACCAAATCCAATTATTACCAATATACCAATTAAAGTATAATTTACTTTATTATTCACAAGTTTGCCTTAAAAAATGTACGTATAAATTCACTTTTTTCATTTTTAATGTTATTGAGTGAACCCTCATAAATAATTTTCTTATTATCTATAACAGCTATTTTATCCAATGTATCGTAAATAGACTTTAAATCATGCGATACCATCACAATTGTAAGCCCAAGTAGCTCATGAAGCTTTAATATAAGGGAATCAAATTCTCTTGCTGAGATTGGGTCTAAACCACTTGTAGGTTCATCTAAAAATAAAAGTTTTGGATCAAGTGCTAATGCACGAGCGAGAGCTGCCTTTTTTTTCATTCCACCGGATATTTGAGAAGGGAAAAGTAAACCATCTGACTGTTTTAATCCAACAAGATTAATTTTAAAAGCTACTATCTCTTGAATCATTTTTTTATTTAAATCTGTATATTCTTGTAAGCCAAGCGCAATATTTTCAGCTACGCTTAGAGAGGAAAAAAGTGCTCCTGCTTGGAATAATACACCCCATTTTCTTCTAAGTGATTGAGCCTGATTATGTGAGATAGTATTTAAATCATATCCTAGTACTTTTATTGTACCACGAGAGTATTTTTGAAGCATTACCATCTCACGAAGAAGGGTTGTTTTTCCACATCCACTTGGACCTAAAAGCCCATATATTTCACCCTCTTTTATATCTAAATTCAGACCCTCGTGAATTAATCTGTTATCAAATTTTGTTTCAAGGTTTTTAACACTAATTAAACTCATAACTATATACCCAGATTCGTAAATATTATAGAAAACAGTGCATCACACATAATAACTGCAAATATAGATTCAACTACACTTTTGGTAGTATTAAACCCTATACTTTGGGTATCATTTTTTACTGCCATACCTCTATATATACCAATAGTCGCAATTAAAAATGCAAAAAAAGGTCCCTTAAAAACACCTACATAAAAATGTTTTATATCAATTGCTATCAAAAATCTATCTAAAAACATATTTACAGTAATATCTAAATCTACATTAGCTACTATCATTCCTCCTATGATTGCCATAATATCTGATATAAATATCAATACGGGCATCATAACCATTAGAGCAATTATTCTCGGTAGTACTAAAAAAAGATATGGGTCAAAACCCATAGTGCGCATAGCATCTAACTCTTCAGTAATTTTCATAGCGCCTATCTGAGCGGTATATGCGCTACCGCTTCGACCGGCTATAACTATTGCTGTAATTATAGGTGAGAGCTCACGCAAAATAGATATTCCAAGCATATCAACTATAAAGATATTTGCTCCGTATGTTTTTAATTGATATGCTCCCTGATATGCTACTACAAGTCCTATAAGAAAACTTGTAAGAGCTATAATTCCCAACGCTTTTATTGCACTTTCATTTATCTCAAAAGCCATCTCTTTATACCTGATAGAGGAGAAATTACGTATTAAGTGAATTTTTGTAGAAAACAGCTTCCCTAAAAAAGCAAAAAAATCTAATAAACCTAAAAAATTATCATATGATTTTTTACCTATACTCTCTATAAAACTTGTTTTACTAGGTATTACATTGTCATTTTTATTTGAATATTTGTCAGTCAAATTAAGAGTATCCAATAACTCTTTTGATCCACATATTAAAGTATAAGATATATTATTTTTATTTAATTTTTTTGTAAAAGAATTTAAAAAAAGAGAGGCAGATGTATCCAAATAAGTAAGCGCATTTAAATCTATATCAACATGAGTAAGTGAAGGTTTATTTAGTGTTTTAAGTTGAGTTTCAAAATGAGATATATTATATAAACTAAACTCACCCCTAAAAAAGAGAGTAAGTTCAGTTCCTTTGTATTTTATTTCTAAATTTCCACTCATAAGCTATAGAGAACTAGAAATCTCTTTGTAGAAGTTTATCAGGCTTTAAAATAGTAATAATTCTATCTGCTTCCTTACCAACACCATCAATTAAAGAGTCTTCAGCATTAATTGTATCTGGAGCAGGACCTATATTGTCTTTTTTGATACGAAGAGCCATTGTAAGCCTATCAATAACAAATCCAGCTACTTCATCACCATGTTTCATTACAATGAAGCGTGTTTCATCATTGTGTTTTTGCTCTGTAAGACCAAATTTTAAACGTAAGTCTATAAGTGGGATTACAGCTCCACGCATATTAAATACACCTTTAACATAAGCTGGAACTTGAGGTACACGTGTCCATGAAAAAGGTTTAATGATCTCTTGAATTGATAAAATTGGCACAGCATACTCTTCATCACCGATAATAAATCCAACTAACTGTACTATGTCATCTAGTTGAGTTAAACTATCGTCATGGTCTTGTTGTGCACTTTGTTTATTTATTACATCTTTTAATTTATCGCTCATGATAAGAACTCCGATTTAAAGTTTACATTTCTTTGAACTACACTTGATAAGTAGTCTGATGAATAAGGTTTTGTAATATATTCAACCATTCCGCTTTCCACACCACGCATACGGTCTGATTTACCTGTACGTGAAGTTACTGCTATTAACGGTAGATTTTTATATCTGTTATACTTTTTAATTTCTGTTGCTAAAGTATAACCATCCATTCTTGGCATTTCGATATCTATAAGCATAGCATCGAAAGTATGATCACCTTGTTTTAAAATGTTTAATGCTTCTTGACCATCACCAGCTTCTACAAGTGTGATTCCAAGTGGCTCTATAGCTTTTCTCATTATTGTTCTATCAGTTTTAGAATCATCAACAATCATAACTGTATAATCACTAGCTGTAGTTTTTTCTTTAATAGCACCTGCATCATTTGAAGATGAGTTTTGATTTATGCTTGATTTTACACCTTTTGCCATCTCCATAAGTGCAACAACATCAACAATAAGAGTAACACCACCATCACCACGTATGGTAGCTCCAGCAATTCCATCAATACCTTTTAAGTATTCACCAAGTGATTTAATAACTATCTCTTCTTGACCAACAAGAGTATCTACAATCAATCCTAGTTTTTGAGCACCTAAACCTAGGACAACAACATAAGCATGTTCCCCTCCATCTATTATACGCTCAACCTCGAAAATATCTCCGATATGAACAAGTGATAGAACTTCATCACGAAGTCTCATAACACTTCTTCCCTCAACCGTGTATATCTCATCTGTAGAAATTCTTACCGTTTCCATAACAGATGCCAGTGGGATTGCATAAGCTTCTTCTTGTACACCGACTAATAAAGCCTGAATAATAGCAAGTGTTAAAGGTATTTTTAATTTCATTGAAGTACCAATACCCATTTCACTGTCAATATCAATAATACCGTTTAGTTTTTCAATGTTAGTTTTCACAACATCCATACCAACACCACGACCACTTACATTAGTGACTGATGCAGCTGTTGAAAAACCAGGACGGAAAATAAGTCCAAATGCCTCTTTATCTGACATTTGATCGGCTTCTTTCTCAGTAATCAAGCCTTTTTCTATAGACTTATCTTTTAACATATTTACATCAAGACCCTTACCATCATCATCAATCTGGATAACAATCTGATTTCCTTCATTATATGCTTTTAACTTGATAACACCTGTTTCTTCTTTACCGGCAGCTATACGAACATCTGGATTTTCTATACCATGGTCACACGAGTTACGAATAATATGAACTAAAGGATCACCAATCTCTTCAACGATTGACTTGTCAAGTTCTGTATCTTCTCCTGAAATCTCAAGTTCTATTTTTTTATTTAACTCACGAGTTAAATCACGAATCATTCTTGGGAACTTATTAAATACTTTACCAACAGGGAGCATTCTTGTTTTCATTACTGCTATTTGTAAGTCAGTTGTTACAAGTGATACAATAGATACAACTTGATTAAGTTCCTCTAAGAACTCTTCACCTTCATAGCGCTCTTCAACATCATCATTTATCTTAATAAGTCTGTTTTTAGCAAGTACTAATTCACCTATTAAGTTCATTAAATGATCAAGTCTTTTAACATCAACACGTATAGTTTGTTCAACTGTTTGAGCCTTTTTAGCAGGAGCAGCTTTTGAAGACTCAGCTTCAGCTCTGGAACTATTTTTTTCTACAGTTACATCACTAGGTGTTATTGGTGGAGGAGCAGAAGCTTCTGTCTCTTTTTCTTTTGCCTCAACTTCTTCAGGTGAAGGAGGAGCTTCAGGAACAGGCTCTCCCGCTGCTATTTTAGCTTCTCTTTTTGCTTTATCTTGAGATTGACGTTCAGCCAAAAGTCTTGCTATCTCAGCTTCAACATCATCATCACTCATATTATCATAATCAGGTTCATCGCTATTAGAAGGTTCTGTCTCTTCTTCTACAGGAGCTGGAGCTTCAGCTGCTACAGGAGTTTCAACATTACCATCACCACCGTCTATCTTATCAAGTCTAGCAACACATGCACTAACATCAACGCCACCATCACTACTTGTATCACGGATAGTCTCTAATAGCTGTTTCATTAAATCTACTGATTCTAAAATAACATCCATTACATCGGCAGTTATTACAAGCTCACCATGTCTTGCTTTATTTAAAAGATTTTCCATATGATGTGTCAAGTGTGTTAAAACATCCATATTTAAGAATGAAGAAGCACCTTTAACAGTATGTGCTACACGAAAAATTCCATTTAATAGTTCTAAATCTTCCGGATTCGATTCTAGTTCAACCAAATCTTGGTCAAGTTGCTCTATTAACTCAAAGGATTCAACTAAAAAATCCTGTAGTATCTCTTGAAATTCATCCATATTTATACTCCTATTTCATATGTGCACGAACTATGCGTGACACTTCATCATAAAATGCTCCACCTTGGAACTTAACTAAATAAGCTTCACCACCGGCTTCCATACCTCTGTTTTCGCTAAAATGATCACTTATCGATGAGTTAAATACGATAGGTATATTTTTAAATCTGACATCTTCTTTTGCATTAGCAGCAAAATGAAAACCATCCATACGAGGCATTTCAACATCGGATATTATTATTTTAAGATTATCTTCTAATTTATCATTATATAAATCAGCAAGCTCTTTTAGTTTTTCTAAACCTTCTTCACCATCCATAGCTTCAAGAACATCAAAACCCATTTTTTCCAAAGCGTCTTTAACAATTTTTCTAGCTGTAGCACTATCATCTAAGATAAGGGCTATCCCCGAAAATTTTTCTTCATCAACCATATGAGTTATAACATCAACTTCAGGTTCATATAATCCTAAATCTTGAACAACACTTTCCAAGTCTAGTATTAAGAGTACACTATCACCCTCTATTTTTGTGACACCCGTAATTTTACTACGGTCTAACTCACCACTCCCATTAGCGAAAGAGGCAGGTTCTATATCACTCCAATTTATACGTCTTATACGTTTAGCATCGTGAACAATAAAGCCTATTAATACATTGTTAAATTCAGTAATAATAACACGGGCATTTTTCTCCGCTTCTTCAGGTTCATCTACATTCATCCATTTGGCTAAATTTACAACAGGTATAACCACATCTCGTAAATCAAATATACCCTCGATAAACTCTGGTGTGCCTGGTAACTCTGTTAATTTTGGCATTTTGATAATTTCACGGACTTTTGAAACATTTATTCCATAAATCCCTTCATATATATCATCACCCTGTTGCTTGAGTATACGAAAATCAACGAGTTCCATCTCATTCGAGCCAACTTTTAGTGAATTTTCATTCATCATATTTTATTCCCCCAAGTATTTATTGCTCTGCAATAACTCTTTGTTAACAAATCTTACAATAAAATATCTTTGATTGCAAGCAAAAGCCGCTAAATTTATATAGTAAATTTTTTTTAACTTTATATTCTTATTTTGATGAAAATGTCCTTCAATAAAATAATCACATTCAAACTTTTCATCTATTCTTTTTTTTATTATATTTTCAAAATTTTCTATTTTTTTACAATCATCTTTTTTATCTAAATATTTATCAAGCTTGTCCAAAATTATATTATTAAATATCTTATTTATCAAACTTAATATACTTAAAATAAAAGGGTTTCTTATAAATAAAGTATAAAATTTATACCAAAATCCACCATCAAAATCACCATGGGCTAAATATGCTTTTTTAGAATCTATTTTACACTCTATTGGTTGTTCAGACAAAGCAAAAATCTTTACACTTTTAAATATATTTTTTAGATTAAAATCGTGATTACCTTCTAAAAGTACAACTTCTATATCTTTTGAAATATCATTCAAAACATTTACAATCTCTTCATTTGATTCTATAGTTTTTTTAACACCGCCAATTAGTACATCAAATATATCACCCATCAAAATAAGTTGAGTTGGCTTTAGTTTTTTACTTTGAATATCTTTGAAAAAATTTAGAAGATGAGGACGTTTATGTGAGTAGTGTGCATCTGAGACAACAAATGCACCATCTTTTATCTCAATCAAATCTGAACCTTTTAAGGGACATAAGCAATTTTCGGTATACCCATATCCTCATCAAGACCCATCATTAAGTTTGCATTAACAACAGCTTGAGAAGATGCACCGCGAAGCAGATTATCTATTGAGCTTAATATTAAAAGTGTTTTACCTTTTCTTTTTACATAAATATCGCAAAAGTTTGTACCAGCAGTATCTTTCATAGTTACTGGTTTATCGGATATTCTTACAAAAGGGCTATTTTTGTAGAACTCTTTTAATAACTCTTGTTCATCAAAGTCTCCGCTTACTTGGATATAGATAGAGCTAAGCATTCCACGTGTAATAGGGACTAAATGCGGAACAAAATTGACATCTTCAAAATCTAAATTTAGTTTGTCAGCAATCTCTGGTGCATGTCTGTGCATAAGTGGGTTGTAAGCAAATAAATTATCATTTACATTTACAAAGTGAGTAGTATCACTCAGTTTTTTACCTGCACCGCTTACACCTGTTTTTGCATCTATAATAATAGGTGTAGATGCAACTCTTTTATCCATAAAAGGCAATAATCCCAAAATAGCAGATGTTGGAAAACATCCAGGATTTGCAACTAACTTGCTATTCTTGATTTCGTCTCTAAATAGTTCAGGTAAACCGTATACCGAGTTATCTAAATTTTCTTTATCAGTATGAGGGCAGTAAAACTCTTCATAAGTATCTAGTGGAAGTCTATAGTCAGCTGAGAGGTCAACTACTTTTACACCTTTTGCTATCAAAGGCTTTACATATGCCATAGCTGTTTTATGAGGAAGTGCTAAAAAAACAAACTCACAATTTTTAGCAACCTCATCCACATCCGCCTTTTCAACATTTTTATCAGATACGCCACTTAGTGACGGATGCAATTGTGATAATGTAATACCACCCTCTGAATTAGCTACATAAGAAAGTTCAAACTTTGGATGATTTATAAGTATCTTTACCAGTTCCAGCCCTGTATAACCACTAGCTCCAACTACACCGACTTTAATCACATTCAAAAACTATCTCCTGATATTTTACTTCAATAACTTCCAACTCTTTTTCTCCACCTGGAAGACGAACTTTAAAATCATCCCCTTCTTCTTTTCCTAATAGCTGTTTTGCCAATGGTGAGAAAAAAGAAATCAATCCCATTTCAGGATTTGACTCACTCCCACCGACAATAGTATAGGTCATCTCTTCACCAGAATCTAAGTCTTCTAAAACTACTGTTGAGCCAAAAGAAACTTTCGCATGTTCTAGTTCACTTGGATCTACAATTTGTGCATTTCCAAGTATCCCTGAGAGTTCTGCTAAACGGTTATCAATATTTTTCTGGTCTTCTTTTGCAGCGTGGTATTCAGCATTTTCTTTTAAATCACCCTGTTCAACAGCCTCTTCTATAGCTTTTACAACAGCCGGACGTTTTATCTCTTTTAACTCTTTTACTTCTGCTTGTAGTTTGTTATATCCAAA
>JAPHSI010000235.1 GCA_026193155.1 Sulfurimonadaceae bacterium
ACAGGATTGCAAAATGTAGATAAAGTAATCTATCTAGATCAAAGTCCAATAGGGCGTACACCACGCTCAAACCCCGCTACATATACAGGTGTAATGGATGAGATTAGAAATATGTTTGCCCAAACAAAAGAGAGCCAAATTCGTGGTTATACATCTTCAAGATTTTCTTTTAATGTAAAGGGTGGTAGGTGCGAGAAGTGTCAAGGTGAGGGTGAGAACAAAATAGAGATGCACTTCTTGCCCGATATCATGGTCAAATGCGATGCATGTAAAGGACAGCGTTATAATCAGCAAACATTAGAAGTTTTATATAAAGGTAAGACTATAAGTGATGTTTTAAATATGAGTGTTGAAGAAGCATATGATTTTTTTAAAGCTATACCGAAAATTCATCAAAAAATGAAAACACTTGTTGATGTAGGACTTGGATATATTACTCTGGGTCAAAATGCAGTTACACTCTCAGGTGGTGAAGCTCAACGAATTAAACTTAGTAAAGAACTGTCACGTAAAGATACAGGAAAAACACTTTACATTTTGGATGAGCCGACAACTGGATTGCATTTTGCAGATGTTGACAGGCTTACAAAAGTATTGCATCATTTTGTTGAGTTAGGAAATAGTGTCTTGATAATTGAGCATAATTTAGATATGATAAAAAACGCGGATTATATAATTGATATGGGACCCGAAGGTGGTAGTGGTGGTGGGCTTATTATAGCTGAAGGCACGCCTGAAGAGTTAGCAGATACTTATGAAAAAACTAACTCATATACTGGTCAATATCTGAAAAAAGAGTTGGCATTACATAAAAATTGATAAAAGGTTAATTTTATGAAGAAGAATAAAAAGTTTATAGGTTTAGTATTATTAATTGTTGCAATTGGAGTCGCTTATCTTGGATATAGTGAATCAAGAGGTGCTATATCAGCTATTTCAGGTGCAATAAGTGGAAGACCAACAGATAGTGTTATGATAAAGTATGTATCAGCGGCTGTTATAGGTTTAGTCGGATTATTTTTACTAAAGAAATAAACTAGTTATATATCCAAGACAATACGATACTTCCTGTATCGTGTCCACCATTCTCTGAATTGAATTTTTTAGTATTATATACACGAATAAAGTCAAGTATAAACCTTTTATACCTAAGTGAAAAACCTCCTCCTGTATATCCTATGATACGCTCTTTTTTAATAGAATGACTATCCCCATCTGTATTTCCATCTAAAAAGATATCCCTTGCAACAGCTGAAGTTGCTGCATTTAAGTTAAAACTAAAGCTCCAAACTTTTTTATTACTCATGAGATTTTCTTTGTAAGATGGTATACCGTCCTCCCCTCCAATATCTATTGAAGATACACCAAAGTCTTTTGGTATGTTATAACCTATACGTATTGAAAAACCGGCAGTTGCTTTTGTACTTACATTGCCAAGTTCCATCTCTCCAAATGGTACTATAGCACTCTCAAAAAAATTTTTATCTGAATAAAGAAATCTCCATTTATGAGTATATTTTAGATTTATTCCAAGCTCATTATGTAACTGGTTTTCCCATCCATTTACATGTTGCGCACCAATCACTTTATGTAAAAAAATTTGAAAATTTTCTGCACCGGAAAGTGGTCCCACTATACCTACTTTTAAATTAATTGAGCGAAGATTTCTTTTTGAACTTTTATGTAGCCCAGTTTCAAAATATGTCCATCCTGCATATGGTCTGTCATCTGTTATAAGTGTTTTCTGCTCTTTATTCTTAGGAGTAAAAATCTGATTAACTAATGCAAAACTTCTATATGTACTTGAGCCTCCAAAGTCTAAAGGTGATATGTCATAGATATTCTTTTTTGGATGTTTAATATGAAATAGCCATGATAAACGTAGGCCCGCAGTATAATCATAATCTGTATCAAAGTACATATCATTTTCAAAGTAAAAATTAGAACGTTCTAACTCCCATATCTCTCCACGTTTATAACTTTCTTGTGCAAATAAATTTAAAAATATAAGAACAGTTAAAAATAATATTTTCATTAAAAGTCTATTCCTAGCATAAATCTAATGATATGAGAATCTTCAATAAGTCCTTGTTCTCCATTATTATAGATATATTCAATATTTAGCGGGAAGGCTAAAGAATTTAATCCGACTAGTGATAAGTTAAGTCCTAAAGTAGATTCTTGCATATCATACTTTTTCCCAGAAAAGCTCTCAAGTTCATAATATCTATATTTTGTATATATAGATTCTCTTTGAATAGATAGTGGGAAAGTAAAAAAGTATTTAGATAAATTTATAACATAAGATAGTCTTGCATCTGCATATGCAGCACTTTTCGCATAAACTGAACCTGCTAAATTTGGAATTTGGATTTGTGATTTATCGTATTTTGATATAAATATATCTGATACTTTCACACCCCTTGTCTGCATATATGCTTCAGCAAGTGTTATGTCGGTATCTGTTTTAGAGTATTTAGCTCCTAAATTTATGTAAAATTCATATGGTAAGTCATGAGAAAGATTATATATACCTCCATATATATTGTCATCTCTCTCCTGAACGGCATATAATTCTAAGGAATTAATATAATTTGGATACATACTTTTACCGTATTGCTCATACCTTGATAGTTTAAAATCTAAAGATATTGGCTCTCTCTCAAGTGTATCATAATCTTGAAAATAACTTAAACCCAAATCTCCAAAATAATGTGCATATCTCATAAACGGTATATTTATGTTTGCCATTAATCCATGCTTTCTTACATTTATTCTGTTGTTGTCATCCACAACACCATATGCTTGAAATGAATAGTTAAGTAAATATTCTACAGAAGAATAAGATATACCAGCTATAGAAATATTAGAATCATTTCTGCTTATAAAAAAAGAAGCCTCATTCTGTCCTAACGGGTCTCCAAAAAGTATACTCGCATTACCAATAATTGAATTAACTCCATTTGAACCAATGGCAAGGTTAGTTCCACTATAGTGCATATCCAAAAATGAATTATATTTTTTATTTATATTTATATTTTCACTTTTTGGTAAGTTATTATAATTAACTTTTGCATAGTAATTTTCGTCTTCAAAAAATAGTTTAGTCTCATATGGTGTTTGTTTGAAACTCTTCATATCACTTATTAAATAATAATATTCATCATCTGCTATAGCTGATAAGAAAACTTTGTTATTATTTAAAAGCTTAGCTTCTATAATGTTGTCAGCTTCATGGACACGTTTGACTTCAGAGTTAGAATATTTATAAAGAGTAGAACCGTTTTTTGAGTTTGCAATAAAGTATATGTTATCATCTGCATCTACATCACTTATAATTCCATAAAAACCTTTGTATGAATATAGTGGAGTTTTATTTTTATAAAGTGTTCTTTTTTTTCCAGTTTGCTTAAAATAATAAAGGTTGTCATTTGCATCTATATATACAGTAGAATTGACTTGTTCATAAAATATATCTCCTACGTATAGTTGAGCTTGTGAAAATGAACTTTTTACATCAAAGTATACTTCACTTCCATTACTCAAATAACCTTGAATGATTTTTGATTTTGAAGAATCTAATATATATGAATCTGAGTCATATAATCCTTGATGAATGTTGAAAGCAGATGTATAATTGCTTCCAAGTGTATAATAGTTTCCCTTATTCTTTATTACTTTTCCCGGACTCCAACTATCTTTTTGTTTTGAAATATCTAAAGATTGTTTATTAAGTTTTATAAGTTCAGGAGCAGATTTACCACTTTCGTTAATAATAAAAAATATTTCATTTTCGTCACTATTTAATTGATAATAAAACTGTGAGCTAAGTAGCTTTTTCCCTTTTGCAATATTTAATTCTTTTGAGGCATACTCTTGTGCAAAATCTTTTAAAGAATTTTCAAAATAATCTCCAGTGACTGTTCTCATACTGTGATTTGTAAGTTGTGGCCATACAAATAACTTAGAGTGTTGATAAAAGTATCTGTTAATATTGTTTAAACCATATTTTTGAGCCATATATAGATTATAAAAACCACCTGTTATGTAATGAGTCTCTCTATAGGGAAAATCAAGTGTAGTATTGTATGTGCTTTGTGGAGTTATCTTATTTGCTTTTGCTTGAAGTATAGTTTGTGCTTTAAATCTACCACTGTAAAGCCTTCCTCCATTTCCGTGCCATGATTCGTTTAATACAGCATTACCTTCAAGCATAAAGGAATTTTCCATTACATTTGGTACACTAAATGGCATAGGGAGAAAAACAAAACCATTTCCAAAAATTGAATGTAAAAATCTAGAAAAACCGTTTGCTTTTACATTGACTTGATAATTATGAGCAGTTTCATGATATAGAAGTGTGTCGAGCCAAGATGTAGAACAAAAATAATCAATATTTTGAACACCTCCAATATAGTTTATTTGTCTGTTGTTTGGCCACTGTGTTGAGTATCCATTTGGTATTTGGTTTCTATGTGATAAAAGTCCTACATATAATGTCTCATCAAGTATCCAATTGTACGTGTTTTGATAATGTTCATGTAGCTCAGGTTCTATTGTATTTGTTTTTTCAGCAAATTCAATATTTTCCTTTGTGTATATTATTTCTACATTATTGTTATTATATTTATAATATTGTTCGTCGTGTACAACATCTGTCGCAAATAATAAGCTGCCAAGTAAAACATTTAGTGATAAAAAAAGTGTTTTCATATTAATCTTGATTATAGTTTTTGCAGATTATATCATATTTAGGAAATCTGAGTATAATTTCAAAAATTAAATTAAGGTATCATTATGTCAACATATATTTTTGGTCATACTAATCCGGACAGCGATTCAATAGTGGGAGCTATTTCACTATCATATTTAAAAAATCAACTTGGTGAAAATTGTGTACCAACACGTCAAGGTAAAATTTCTGCTGAAACAGAGTTTATATTAAATAAATTTGATGGAGAGACTCCAGAGTTAAAAACATCTTATGCCGGTGAATCAGTATACTTAGTTGATTTTTCTGATTATGGTCAAGCGCCCGCAGATATTAAAGAGGCAAATATACTAGGTATTGTTGACCATCATAAACTAGGTGATATTACAACATCAACACCACTTGAATGTTGGATTAGACCAATAGGTTGTTCTAATACTGTTATATATGAAATGTACAAATCTTTTGACATAGAAGTTCCTAAAAACATTGCCGCTATGATGATGTGTGCAATTTTAAGTGATACTGTAATATTCAAATCACCAACATGTACAAAAGTCGATACAAAAGCTGTAAAGGAATTAGCTGAAATAGCTGGTGTGGAAGATTATAAAGCTTTAGGTATGGAGATGTTTTTGGTAAAATCTGCTGTTGATGGTGCGACAGCCAGAGATTTAAATACAAGAGATTATAAAGCATTTGAGATGAATGGATCTAAAGTTGGTGTAAATCAGCTTGAAGTAGTTGATTTAAGTGTGTTTGACGATAAAAAAGATATGATATTTGAAGATATGGCCAAAATGAAAGATGAAGAAGGTTTACATACTATACTTGTTCTTTTAACAGATATAATGAAAGAGGGTTCTCAACTTCTTTGTATAAGTGATGACGTAAGCAAAATAGAAGAAGCATTTAAGTGTGAACTTGAAGATAATCAAGTTTGGTTAGACGGTGTTTTAAGCCGTAAAAAACAAGTAATCCCTTTCTTGCAACCACAATTTTAATTAAACACTTTATTTGGCATTACATCTATTTTATGATGTAATGTCTATTGTTCAAGTCTCTTTGCTTCTTCAAGTTTATCATTTTTTATATATAAAACAACTCTTGTAGTGTCTTCTTCTTCTGTGCGAAGTTTATCGTATAAGTTTTGCATCTCCATAGCTTTTTCTCTCGAAACTGGTTCCCTGACTGATTTATACTCTGTTGGAATTCCATCTTTTTTGACTGTAGATACTCTTGCATATACCCAGTAATAACCACCGTCTTTACGACGATTTTTTACATAACCATGCCAAATATCACCTTTTTTTATAGTCTCCCATAAATTGTTAAATACTGATCTTGGCATATCCGGATGTCTTATCATATTATGTGGGTTTCCAATTAACTCTTCTGGTTTATATCCAGAAATTTCCGCAAATGTATCATTTACATACGTGATTTTTCCAGAAAAGTCAGTACGGGATACTATCAGCTCATCTTCTGGTACTTCTGTTTCGTAAAACATATCAAATTCGGTCTGCATAACAAGTCCTTTTTTATTCTGCTACAATCAGTTTATTGAAATATACATCCTCAATTCTAGTTGAAGAAAGATGAGTATTCATACTATCGATTATAGCAGATTTTACTCGATAACTTCTAACATCGGTTTCTTTTTTATTCATTATCGCTTCGATTATTGCATGTCTTAATAAGGTGCCCTTTGAACTTAATTCATTATCTACACCACTAGACATACCCCATCCGCTTGGTTTATCATATTTTGCAGATATATTTGCAACGAGTTTATGTCCATTTCCAATATTTATTTCAAAATCACCTAAGCTAATAACGCCGTCATCTTTGATAGATACATCAGTATTGTAGTATCTCTTTTTAGCAATTTTAGCTTTTAGTTTACTATCCATACCATTACGTACTTTATCAAGATTTGAAAAGTCTGATGTCATAAATCCATATACACCTAGAACAGCAAGGATAGCTATAAATATTAGTAGAATTAAAATATTTTTTATTTTTTCCGACATTAATAACTCCTTAAAGTGATTATTATATCAAAAAAAATATAATAATTTTTAATTTTGATATAGATATCTTTTTATTTTTTTAGTAGGAGTTTTTATAAAAGGTTCTCTTTGCTCTTCAAACTTAACCATTTTAGAAAATGAAGAAACTTTAGAATTAATATCTTGACGCATATTTTCTAACAGTGTATTTATATTTTTTAATATTTCATCACTACTTTTTCTTTCACCATGATATATTTCATCTATTTTTTCATAATCAAGATGTATTTTTGCTATTAGTTTCCCATTTTGCTCAAGCATCAATGAGTCAACAACAAATTCGTTTTCATTTATAATTGATTCTATTTGTTCGGGATAAATATTCTCACCGCTTGGTCCAAGAATCATATTTTTGCTTCTGCCGCTAATAAAAAGATAACCGTCATTGTCTATATAACCTAAATCTCCCGTGTGAAACCAGCCATCATCATCAAGCACCTCTTTTGTTTTTTCTTCATCTTTGTAGTAACCAGTCATTATGCTTGGACTACGTGCAAAAATCTCACCTTCACCTGTAATATTATGCTTATTGCGAATATCAATTTCAACTCCATATATTGAGGGTCCTGTTGATTTTATTTTTGTTTGCATATTTTGTGGTGTAGCACATAGAAGAGGTGAAGTTTCTGTAAGACCATATCCAACTATATATGGAAACTCACCTTCATGTAAAAACTGCTCAACATATTCAGGAACTCCGGCTCCTCCAATTGCAAAAAAACGGAGATTTCCTCCAAATGTTTGAAGTAATTTTTTTGTAGCTATTTTGTTAAGTTTTTTCCTAAAATAAGGAACTTTGTAAAGGTTTTTAGTAATTAAGGAGGAATTGATTTTTGATAAAACTTTATTTTTATATATTTTTTCAATTACCAATGGGACACTTAATATGAAAGTTGGTTTAGCAATTTCAAAAGCCTTCAAAAGTACACTTGGTGTCGGTGTTTTATTTATATACTGAACACTTGAGCCATGTAGCATCGGTACAAGCATCCCGACTGTGCCTTCAAATACATGCGAAAGAGGTAAAATAGATAAAAATATATCATTTGGCATAATATCTATTATTGAATAAGTACTCATGGCGTTTGTAGTAAGGTTTTTATGAGTCAACATAACACCTTTTGAATGTCCGGTTGTTCCGGATGTATAAATTATACATGCTAAATCATTGTCATCAATGATAACGTCACCTTCTCCTGAGGTATTTGAATTTTTTTGTACTGTTTTTTTAGACTTTTGTATATATTTTTCGTTACTAAATTCATCAATAATATTTAAAGATTCTAAGTTAATTACAAACTCTATCTTCTTATGTTCAAATTCTTCTATAGTTTGTTGATATTTTGATGAAACAAAAATTGCTTTTACTTCTGCATGCCTAATTATATGATGTACATCTGATGGGTGAAAATCTGGAAGTACAGGGACTACAACTGCACCTAAATAAACTATTGAAAAATAAGCAACACTCCAGTTGGGCATATTTTCACTAAGAAGTAAAACCTTATCGCCTTTCTTTATACCGAAGTTCTCCAATTGAGCTGATGTTTCAAGCACTTGTTTATAGAATTCATCATATGTCATAGGTTCATCACCAACATAAGATACAAACGCCTTTTTTGCATACATAGAAGCCGAACGTTTTAAAAATGAGCGTAAAGTAAAGTCTTTAATATTTTCATAAGGATATTGCATATTAAACTCTTATTTTAAAATTTTTTAGTACCATTATACATAAAAATACTACCATCATATATAAAGGTTTAGCTTTGAGTAGAAGAAATAAAAATAAACAAGAAAAAAGAAACACTAGAACATTTACTCAAAAAGATTTTTTACCTACAACCAGAGAAGAAATGGATGCTCTTGGATGGGAACAATGTGATGTGATACTGGTCAGTGGTGATGCTTATATTGATTCTCCTTTTATCGGAGTATCTATGGTGGGCAGAATGTTAGAGAGACTTGGTTACAAAGTCGGTATGATAGGTCAACCTGATATAAATAGTGCAGATGACATATCTCGTTTAGGTGAACCAAGATTATACTGGGGCGTAAGTGGCGGTAGTGTAGATTCTATGGTTTCTAACTATACTGCTACAAAAAAATTTAGAAACTCTGATGATTATACTCCCGGCGGAAAAAATGACAAAAGACCTGACCGTGCACTGAGTGTATATTGTAACCTTATACGTAGATACTTTAAAGACACCGCCCCTCTGGTTTTAGGTGGTATTGAAGCTTCTCTTAGACGTGTTAGCCATTATGATTATTGGCAAAATAAATTAAAAAAACCGATTCTTTTTGATTCAAAAGCAGATATTCTCATATACGGGATGGGTGAAATAGCGATAGAGCAGTTAACAAAAGCTATAGAAAATGGTGATGATTACAGAGAAATTAGAGGTATTTGTTACATTTCAAAAGAGCCTAAATATGAATATATACAATTGCCAAGTCATCAAGAGTGTTTAGATGATAAAGAAAAATATATAGACCTTTTTGATGACTTTTATGATAACAATGATCCTGTAACTGCAAACGGTTTATGCCAACCGGTTGATAGTCGTTACCTTATTCAAAATTCACCATGTGACTATTTAAATGAAGATGAGATGGATGCAAACTCTAATCTTCCTTTTACAAGAGAGTTGCATCCATACTATGCAAAAATGGGCAAAGTAAAGTGTCTTGAGACTATAAAATTTTCTATTATGACCCATCACGGATGCTGGGGAGAATGTAATTTTTGTGCCATAGGTGTGCATCAGGGTCGTACCATAAGAACCCGCTCGGAAGATAATATATTAGATGAAGCAAAAAGTTTTAATGAGTATAAAGACTATAAGGGCATTATAAGTGATGT
>JAPHSI010000106.1 GCA_026193155.1 Sulfurimonadaceae bacterium
ATAATAAATTATTAATATTATTTTGGTACAATCTTGACATTCAAACTACATAAAAGGTAAAAGTAAATGAAAAAAGCAATTCTATCTGGTGCTATACTAGCACTTATATTAAGTGGTTGTAGTGATTCTCCGAAACCTCAGGTTGATGAAAGCGCTAGTGCAAAGAAACAGACTCAACAAGTAAAAGAAGTTGCACCAGTTGAAACTGAAACTGTATCAGCTGAAAATGCTAATGTAATAAACGAAAATGTTACAAACACTGCAGATAGCAACGAGATGAATATGGCTTCTTTAGAGAGCGAATTATTATCAGCTTATTTTGCATTTGACAAATACGACTTAGATTCTAAAACTAGAGAAGATATCTCTGCAAATGCTTCAGTTGCTAACAGTAATGCAAGCGCATTTATGATTAAACTTGAAGGTAATTGTGACGAGTGGGGTAGTGATGAATATAACTTCGCACTAGGACTTAAGCGTGCTGATGCAGTTAAAAAAGCATTAGTATCTGAAGGTGTAGATGCAAACCGTATTACTATGGTAAGTTATGGTGAATCTAATCCAGTATGTAATGATAAAACAAGAGAATGTTGGTCAAAAAACCGTCGTG
The DNA here is from genome assembly GCA_026193155.1 of Sulfurimonadaceae bacterium. Classification (GTDB taxonomy): domain Bacteria; phylum Campylobacterota; class Campylobacteria; order Campylobacterales; family Sulfurimonadaceae; genus Sulfurimonas. Next base: position 611 of record JAPHSI010000106.1, read on the forward strand.
TAGATTATAAACTTCTTCCATAATTAACTATATGAAAGATAGATTTTTAGTATTATTTTTAAATGCTTTTCTATTTAGCTTTGTTTTAAGTGCAGATGAACCATCTGCATTTGGAGCAGGTGATTTAAACAATCCTTCCCCATATGGACTTACTAAAGAAGAAGAACTTCTCCTTCAAAATAAAAAAAAACTTAAAAAAATAACTGTAAGAAGTAATGATCAATCTTATGAATTAGAATCTTTAAAAGATAGGATAGATGGACTTCAAGGAATAATTGAAAACTTAAGCCGAAAAACACATACAAATAAGTTAGAATTAAAAACTTTAGATAAACAAAATAATGATAGATTAATAAGCTCTAATGAATTTGAAAAACGTCTTTTAGATATTTCTAATTCAAATACAGAACTTTCTAATATAAATAAAGAACTTTCTAAAAAAAATGAAGCAGAAATAGAGAAATTAAAACTTGTTATAGTTGAGTTAAGTAAATTAATAGATAGTATAAATAAGAATTTTGTGTCAAAAGATGAGTTTAATTCTTTAGTTAATGATTTCAACTCTTTTAAAAAATTAGTTGCAAAAGAGTTGAAAAATTCAGATAAAAAATCAGCTTCACCATTTGCTTCAAAAAGTAAAGCACAAATAGCAAAAGAAGCAAGAATTAATTATGATAAAAAAAATTATAGCGAAGCTATAGAGATGTATTCATATCTAATAGATAATAATTATAAACCTGCTCGTGCTCATTATATGATTGGTGAGATGAAGTATTATAATAAAAAATATTCTGAAGCTATTGCATATTTTAAAAAGAGTGCAAAACTTTATTCAAAAGCGTCGTATATGCAGACATTGATGCTACATACGGCATTTGCTATGAAGTTTTCGGATGATGATAAAAATGCTAAATCTTTTTTTAAAGCTATTGTACAGAAATATCCAAACACAAAATTTTCTGATGAAGCAAATAAACAGCTTAAATTAATGAAGTAGTAAGAAAAAGATGTTAAAATCGCAAAACTATATATAAAGGTTTAAAAATATGGCAATTGAAACAAGTCAAATCGTATCGTTAGAATATGAAGTACGTGATGGAGAAAAAGTAGTTGATAGTAATATCGGTGGTGCACCACTTGTATTTATGTTCGGTAAAGGTCAAATAATTCCAGGATTAGAAAATGGAATAAAAGATATGACTATCGGTGAAAAAGGTGATGTTCTTGTGAAAGCTGCAGATGCATATGGTGAATACAATGCTGAAGCAAAACAAGAAGTTCCTAAAGATCAATTTGCAGGAATTGAATTAGAAGTAGGAATGACATTATACGGTCAAGGTGAAGATGGTGGTACTGTTCAAGTTGTTGTTAATGAAATTGGTGCAGAAAGTGTAATTATAGACTTTAATCATCCATTAGCAGGAAAAGATTTAATGTTTAGTGTTACTGTAAACAATGTTCGTGATGCTTCTGCTGAAGAAGCTATGACTGGTATCCCAGCTGAGAACAAACAAGAAGATGATGAATGTTGCGGTACTGGCGGCGGCTCTGGCTGTGGATGTAACTAATTTTGTAACTGCTTGTGCCTCTAGTGCACAAGCATATAAAACTGCTACACTATTAAAAACTTTAAATGTTAATGCCTTAATTAGCGGTGAAGTAGGTGTAGGTAAAAAAACACTGGCTAGATATATTCTTAATGACGCTCCAATGTTTGACGGGAGTGAGTATGAAGATATATTAGCTACTCTTCAGAGTACAAATGAAATCATTATAGTAAATTTAGAAAATGTACCTAATATAAAAATAGTTCTAGATACTATTGTAGAAAAATCAATAAGATTAATAGCAACTGCAAAAAGCTCTTTTTATAGTGAGTATATAGATGAAGTTTGTAGTATCAAATTTGATATACCGCCATTAAATCAAAGACCCGATGATGTTAATGAATTAATTAAAATATATGCAAAAGAAGCTTCAAAATTATTTAATACATCTAGTGAGATTAAACTCGATAATTTAAAGCCAGATTTGTCATCAAACTCTAACTCTCTAAAAAGACAGATAATGATTAATTCGCTTTTTGCTGATATTAGTGATATAGAGCTTATGGATATAGTTCAGAGTTATTTAACTGATAAACTAGGTTCAAATAATGATTATAGAAACTTTCTACATATTTATGAAGTTCCACTAATCCGTGCAGGGCTTGAAAAATTCAAATCACAGCTTCAGCTTGCTGATAAACTGGGTTTAAATAGAAATACATTAAGAAAAAAAATATCTGATAATAAAGAATATTTATAAAATAAAGGAATTAAATGAAAAAAATAGCAATGATTTTTGCAGGACAAGGTAGCCAAGCAGTAGGAATGGGTAAGGATTTTTATGAAAACTCTGAACTTGCTCGTGAGATGTTTGATAAAGCAGGTGAGAGAATAGGTGTTGACTTTAAAGAGTTGATGTTTGAAGAAAATGAAAAGCTTTCACAAACTGCATATACACAACCAGCCATTTTACTTGTTCAAATGATTGCATATAAACTTTTTAAAGAGGTTTGTCCAAATGTAAAAGCTGAATTATTCTTAGGTCACTCTTTGGGTGAGTTCTCAGCTCTTTGTGCATCTGGTGCTATTGATTATATTGATGCTGTTGAGCTTGTTCATAAGCGTGGTGCATTTATGCAAGGGGCATGCGCGGAGATTGAAGCAGGTATGATGGCTATTGTTGGGCTTGATGACGAAAGTGTTGAGAAAATATGTGCAGATGCCCAGTCTGAGGGTAAAAAAGTTTGGCCTGCAAACTATAATCAAGATGGTCAGTTAGTTGTAGCTGGTATGAAATCAGACTTAGCTTCACTTGAAGATACTTTTAAAGAAGCTGGAGCAAAAAGAGCACTACTTTTAAATATGTCGGTAGCATCTCACTGTGAGCTTTTATCATCAGCACAGGAGCCTTTAGCTGAATTAATGTCAAATATGGTAACAGATAACTTTGAAGCTCCAATAGTATCAAACGTAACTACAGAGAAATACGATTCTAAAGATGAAGCTGTATTACTTTTAAAAGAACAGTTGATTAAACCTGTAAAATACAAGCAGTCAATCCAAGCTATAGCAGCTGATGTAGATATGGCTATAGAGTTTGGTCAAGGCGTAGTTCTAAAAGGGCTTAACCGTAGAATAGCAAAAGATATGAAGACATTAAATATATTTGATATGGAATCACTTGATAAAGTTAAAGAGGAAATCTGCAACTAAATGAGAATAACTTTAGCTCAGATATCACCTAAATTAAATAGAACTAATCTGGATGATATAGTGACTATAATCGAGCAAAATAAAGATATTAGTGATCTTATCGTATTCCCTGAATTAGCATTAAATGGTTATCTTCTGCAAGATAAATTGTATGAAGACGCTTGGGATATAGATGAATTAGATACCTTAAAAGAGTTAAGTAAAGATATAGATATAGTTGTCGGTGGGGCTATGAGAGATAAAGATGTATTTAGAAATGCAGGACTTTATTTTTCTAAAGGTGAACTCTTATCACAACATAATAAAGTTCATCTTCCAAACTACGGTATGTTTGAAGAAGCTCGTTATTTTGAGGCAGGAGATATTTTTGAAAGCTTCATCTCACAGTTTGGCAAGACCTCTATGATAGTTTGTGAAGATATGTGGCATGAAGATGTTCATAAAGATTTACAAGAAGAAAACCCAGACTATATAATAGCTCTCGTAGCTTCTCCTTCACGTGGTTTTAGTGATACTGGTTTAGCAATACAGGATAAATGGTACGATATCTTAAATAAAGTATCACTTGAATGCGATGCAAAGGTTATTTTTGTAAACCGTGTTGGCTTTGAAGACGGACTTGGCTTTTGGGGTGGTTCTTGCATCGTTAATAATGATGGAAATATCATTGAAAAACTACCACTCTTTAATAAAGAGATAAAAACTTTTAATATATAGGAAATATAATGAGTAAAATTGCAATTATGGGTGCAATGCCTGAAGAGGTAGCTCCGATTTTAGAAAAATTAGGTACATATAAAACTACTGAATATGCTGGAAATAAATATTATGAAGCAACTTATAAAGGTGTTGAAATAGTTGTAGCGTACTCAAAAATAGGTAAAGTATTTTCCACTTTAACTGCGACAACTATGATTGAGCATTTTGGATGTAATAAATTATTGTTTTCAGGTGTAGCAGGAGCTGTTTCACCTGAACTTAAAGTTGGTGATTTGGTTGTAGCTACTAAATTATCTCAACATGATTTGGATATTACTGCTTTTGGACACCCATATGGATATGTACCTGAGGGTGCTGTATTTGTAGAAGCTGATAAAGGTATGATAGAGATATCTAAAAAAGTCGCCTCTAAAATGGGTAAAAGTATTAAAGAAGGTATTATAGCTACCGGTGATCAGTTTGTCGCAAATGAAGAGCGTAAAAACTGGATTTTAAACACTTTTAATGCAAGTGCTTTGGAAATGGAAGGTGCTTCAGTTGCTGTAGTGTGTGACGCCCTAAACGTGCCGTTTTTTATACTTCGCTCAATCAGTGATGCGGCTGATATGGATGCGAGCTTTTCTTTTGATGAGTTTTTAGAATCAAGTGCAATAATTTCAGCCGAGTTTGTTATGAATATGGTAGATGAAGTTATCAATTCTTAAAGAATGTAAATGTCTAAATCAATAGTACCTTCTAAAAAAATAATGTCGAAGCTTGGCAAGACAAATGCCGAGTTTGAACTAATAGAAGAGGGTGATAAGATACTTGTCGGTTTAAGTGGAGGCAAGGATTCTCTAACAATGATTCATGCTATGAAGGAACAACAGCGTCGAGCACCTTTTAAGTTTGAATTTATCGCGGTAACTATATCTTACGGTATGGGTGAAAATTATGATGAGTTAGTACAGCATTGTAAAGACTATGATATACCGCATGAGACGATAGATACTCAAACATATGAACTCGCAAAAGATAAGATACGTAAGAATTCATCTTTTTGTTCTTTCTTTTCACGTATGAGACGTGGATACCTATATACAGCGGCCTTAGAAAGAGGATGTAATAAAGTGGCTCTTGGACATCATATGGATGATGCTGCTGAGAGTTTTTTTATGAACTTTATCTATAATGGGCAAATGAGAAGTTTAGCTCCAAAATATAAGGCTGAAAATGGACTTATAATAATACGTCCTCTTATACAGATGCGTGAGCGTCAACTGCGTGCCTTCGTTGATGATAATGAATTAAATGCAATTGGAGATGAAGCTTGTCCTGCTATGAGGTTTGATATTAAAATGCCACATGCTAGAGCAAATACTAAAGAGATGCTAAAAAATATGGAAAAAGAATATCCACAGCTTTTCACATCGCTAAATGCTGCATTTAAAAATATATCTTATGATAGTTTTTTTGATAAGGAAAAATTCTCTATTTAGGATTACTAAATTTTGATTTTATTCCCTCCTCAGATTTTTCAATTTGTTCTTGCTTAGTTTGAAGAGTTTCATCTTTTAAATTTTGTAAAAAATCAAGTATTCTTTTTTGATAAGCAAGTGTGTCTTCATCTTCAGTCAAAAGACAAATTTGTCTTAGTGCGTCTACATCAATCTTTTTTGCGTATCTGGGTACTATTTTTA
>JAPHSI010000020.1 GCA_026193155.1 Sulfurimonadaceae bacterium
CCATCTGTTTTGTATTTATATTTTTTATTTTGTTTGCAGCTAGGTTTTCCAAAGCTACGTCAGAAATATCATATGCATCTACGCTAAAGCCTAAATTTGCTAAATATATTGAGTTTCTTCCGTTACCAGATGCAAAGTCAAGAGCATCCGTACCGTTGAAGTGTTTTGAGAATTTTACGAGCTTTTGGCTAGGTTTTCTTTTTTGTAATAATTTAGGAGTATCTAAATATTTTTTATCCCACTTCTGTTTATCTTTTATTGACATTCTACTATTCTTTTAAGCGCTTTATATTTACACCGACATCTTGAAGCTTTTTCTCTAAAGATTCATATCCACGGTCTAAATGATAAATACGGTGAACATTTGTAACTCCATCAGCTATCATTCCCGCCAGTACCAATGCACTAGAAGCTCTTAAGTCTGTTGCCATTACATCGGCACCACTTAGTTTGTTTTTACCATTTATAGTAGCTGTATGACCGTTTAATGTAATATCAGCACCCATACGTTGAAGTTCACTAACATGCATGAAACGATTTTCAAATAATCTCTCTTCTATAATAGATACACCATTTGCTTGTGTAGAAAGAGCTAAGAACTGAGCTTGCATATCTGTAGGAAAGGCAGGGTACTCTTGAGTAACGATTTTTATTGGTTTAATTTCTTTAGCCGGAGTTATTGTTATAGTCGTATCGGTAGTTTTGATACCAAAACCCATCTCTTCAAACTTTGATAAAACTGCACCCAAGTGTTTAGGTTCGGCATGTGTTATAGTAAGTTCTTTATTTAATATTGCACCTGCACAAAGGTATGTACCTGCTTCTATCCTGTCTGGAATAACTGAAAAATCAACCATATCTATAAGTTTTCCGCCGTTACCGTGTATTTTTAATATAGCTGTACCGATTCCTTCAATTTCTACACCGCTGTCATTAAGAATTTCACATAGTTGAACAACTTCAGGTTCACGTGCTGCATTTGTTATAGTTGTTTCACCATGTGCTAAAGCTGCAGCCATTACAATATTGGCTGTACCGGTTACAGTAATTTTATCAAAAATAATCTCACAACCTTTAAGACCATCTTTAGCTCTTGCTTCTATATAACCGCTTTTAATTTCTATTGTCGCACCCATTTGCTCTAATGCTTTTAGATGCAAGTCTACAGGTCTTTGCCCAATAGCACATCCACCCGGAAGTGAAACTTCACAGTGTCCAAATCTTGCTAATATCGGACCAAGTACAAGTATAGAAGCCCTCATCGTTTTTACAATATCATACGTTGCTTTTGTCTGTTTTAACTTTGAAGTATTTATTTGTACACTATGCAAACCTGTTTCACATTTTGCACCTAAATTTGATAAGAGTTTTAACAGGGTATTTATGTCAGCTACATTTGGCAGGTTTGATATTTTAACGTTGTTTTTAGCTAAAATTGTCATTGCTATAAGTGGCAGTGCTGCATTTTTAGCACCCGAAATTTTTATATCTCCACTTATTGACTGTGAGTTTTGTAGTTGTAAGTAGTCCATTGTTCTCTTTTGTTGTTATATAAATAATTGATATTATATCTTAAATAGAATTATAAGCTTTTAAAAAGTTAATAAATTCATCTTTTACAATAGCTTTGGAATAATAAAAACCTTGTAACTCATCACAATTCATATCAGTTAAAATATTAGCATGTTCAAGAGTCTCTACACCTTCAGCTACAGTTGTAAAGTTTAAAGTGTGTGCCATATTTATAATTGTGTTTACGATACTTTTGTCATCATTGTCTATTGTCATGTCTTGTACGAAGCTTTTATCGATTTTTAATGTATTAATAGGAAATTGTTTTAAGTAAGATAGTGATGAATAACCGGTACCAAAATCATCAATAGCTATAGATACACCAATCTTTTTTAACTGATGTAATACTTCTAGCGTTTTAGATATATTTTGCATGGAGATACTCTCCGTTATCTCAAATTCTAGTTGTGATGGATGAACGTTGTATTTTTGTATAGCTATTTGAATTGTTTCAATTAAAGTATTATCGGTAAATTGCTTTGCAGATAGGTTTATAGCAACTTTAATACTTCCAAATACATGTGAATTAAAATCATTTAAATCTCTTATGGCTTTTTCGATAATTTTATTTCCAATAGGGATAATTAATGCACTTTCCTCAGCAATATCAATAAACTCATCTGGATAAACAATCCCTCTTTTTGGATGATTCCAACGAACTAATGCCTCACACCCAGAAATAAAACCATCTTCTGCTTTTATTTTTGGTTGATAAAAAATCTCAAATGCATCTTCATTTTTAATATCTCTTCTTAAATCTTTTTCAACTTTAACAAAGTTATTTATTTTTGCATACATCTTATTGTTGAATACTTTGTAGTTATTTTTATTTGCTTTTTTAGCTTCATACATAGCAGTGTCTGCATTTCTAATCAGTTTATCGATATCAAGTGCACTATCTGGATAAAGTGCAATCCCTATGCTTGTACTGATTAGAAGTTTATGAAAGTCTATTTCATGCTCTCCTTCAAGAGAATTAAATATTTTTTTTGCGATATGTTGAGCATCGTTTTCAGAATGTATATCTGTTAATAATATTGTAAATTCATCACCGCCAACTCTTGATATTGTGTCATTTTCTCTTAGTATATCATTTAATAATTTAGACACATACACTAAAAGCTTATCACCTACAGAATGACCAAGTGTATCGTTTACGATTTTAAAATTATCCAAGTCTAGAAACATAATAGCTACTTTTGTTTTATGTCTTTTAGCATTGGATATGGCAGTTTTCACTCTGTCTTTAAATAAAAGCCTATTTGGTAGATTTGTCAAAGAATCGTAATAAGCAAGACGCTCAATCATCTGCTCATTATGTGTATCTTTAGTAATATCCACAGTTACAGCAGTCAGTTTTATATCTCCGGATGATTTTTTTCTAACTTTACCTTTTGTTCTAACATAAGCTATTTTTTTATTATGTAGTTGTATCCTATATTTCATATTGAATACAGAACCGTTTTCAATGGAATTGTCTATAATTTTTATTACTTCATTTAAATCATCTTTATGAATAAAATTCAAAAAATCTTTCCAATTAATTTTAGCCTTTTTTTTACTACCTAAAATTCTATAAATCTCATCACTCAAAGTTAGTTTATGTGCGATAACATCATATTCCCAAGAGCCTACGCTTGCAATCCTTTGAGCTTCTTTAAGGTGTTGTTGTTGTTTTGAGAGTTCTTGAGTTAAAGAAGAAGAATGTGCAATGTAGGATATTAAATTCTCCACCATAATATTTGCCGATTTTATTATTGAACCTACTTCATCTTTAGAATTAGCTTTTACATCTAGCTTTTCAGGTTCATACGGATTAAACTCATTCATCGCATGGGCAAGCTTTGAAAGAGGTTTAAGTGAGTTTAGTAAAAAGATGCTTATTAATAATAGAGAGACAATAAACATTAAGCCACCAATAAGTGACATTTGATAGAACTTTTGCATTTGTGTATCGTATGATTCACTTGAATAAACAATAGTAAGTTCTCCGATAACATTTGATGTTGATGGATCAATTAATTTTTTTTTCGACATAAACTTACTAGATTTTATTTTTAGC
>JAPHSI010000089.1 GCA_026193155.1 Sulfurimonadaceae bacterium
TATCACTTATCATCCTTTTCCTGATGGCTTTTGGAATATGGCAATTGGTATGAGTGTTCTAAATATCGGTTCAATCGATATGGATAAGCAGTATGGTGGACAACCTATGACTGTAAATGTAGGAGCTTCTATATCTCCTGAAGTTAAGTGGATTAGTCACTTTACTCTTGGAGTAGATTATGTAGATTTACTAGAAGAAAATAAACTTCGTATGTATGATATATCTGGCGATACGGTTGAATATAAAGATTATGATGAAGGTGATTTTGGAAAAAGGTTACGTCTTGGTGTAAGCTTAGGTCTTATTGATACAACTTTCCTTACTACAACATTAAATGCAGGACTATATCAAGGTGCTTATACGGCAGGGATTGATTTCCAACTTGCAATAATAAAACTTAACGTTGCTACATACGAAGAACAGTTAGGTACAGGTGATATTGATATTACAGACAGAAGATATATGGGGCAATTAGCTATATCTTGGTAAAAATAAATATGGGTTATGATTAATATAATCCATATTTATAATAATTGTTTTATATTTATTTAGTTATAATTCTGACAATATTCAATATAGGGAATAACTATGGAAAATCAGAATATAGAAAAAACCTCTCCTTGGAGAATTAAAAGATACTACTTTTATATATTTATTACAATAGTAGCTTTAGTTCTTCCATGGATTAAAGTTAATGGTAATCATTTCTTTCTGCTTAGTTTTGATAAACTAAAACTTCATCTCGCTTTTGTACAATTTGATATGCAAGAGCTTTATCTCATGCCGTTTATTTTAATGCTACTTTTTTTAGGAATCTTTGGTATGACAGTAATGGGTGGTCGTGTTTTTTGTGGATGGGCATGTCCACAGACCATTTTTCGTGTAATTTACCGTGATTTGATTGAAACTAAACTTCTTGGGCTTAGAAAACGTATTAAAAACAAGCAAAAAGAACCTGATATGTCAAAGCCTGAAAATAAGGTTAAAAAAGTCATTGCTATACTTATTTGGACCTTTTTAACATTTGTAGCGGCAGCTGACTTTATGTGGTACTTTGTTCCACCTGAAGATTTTATATCTTATATGGCGAATCCGTCTGAACATATGGTTCTAGTTGGTAGTATTGTAATAATAATGGCTTTTTTAGTATATGACATCGTTAGACTTAAAGAAGATTTTTGTGTATATGTATGTCCATACAGTCGTGTTCAATCAGTATTATATGATGATCATACTGTTATGGCTATATATGATCCGCATCGCGGAGGGGATATATATGATGAGCATCACAACAGACTTCCGTCTTCAACACAAAAAGAGATTCAGGAACGTCAAGAGTATGCTGAATGTACAGCATGTGAGAGCTGTGTTACCGTGTGTCCAACACATATAGATATCCGTAAAGGTCTTCAGCTTGAATGTATAAACTGTTTAGAGTGTGTGGATGCATGTACAACTGTTATGGGTAAACTAGGTAAAGAGTCATTAGTTAGATGGTCGAGTGATTATGAAGTAATTGATCAAAAAGGAAAAACAAAGCTTTTCCGTACAAAAATTATTGCATATATTGTTTTACTTGTCGGTGTCATGATTGCTCTTGGTATTATGAGTACGAAAAAAGAACATATGTTATTAAACGTAAATAAAGAAAACCGTCTTTATTCTATTAAAAAAATAGATGATAAATATAGAGTGGATAATGCGTATGAATTTTTACTACAAAATACACAGTCGCAAAAAATGAAGTTTTATTTTGAAATCATACCTCCAAAAGGGATGGAAGATAAAATAGTTATTAGCAAACCTAGTAAACCGTTTACAGTAGTTCCAGGTGTTAAAAAGAAAAAAATTGTTGTTTTAAGAACGACTGAAAAACTTGTAGACAATAATAGAGCCGATACAGTAATCCCAATTACTATTAGAGCTTATGCACTTGGTCACGATAAAGCGGACAGTTCACCTAAAATAGAAGTATTCAGAAACTCTACATTTACCTATCCTAGAAGTGACTTATTAAAATAATTCACACCCCTATTTATAAGCAGAATTAATCCAAGGTAAACCTTGGGTTAATGTAAACTTATTGTATAATTCGAAATAAAACTTATATAGGGAAAAGAATGGCATTTTCAAAAGAAAACAGAAAAGGCACGCTCTCTGGAATCATATTTGTTGCTATTTTCGCAGCAGCAGCAACTATGATTGCAGACATTTCAGCAGTAAAATCATTAGGTATTTCTCCACTTGTTATAGGTATTGTTATGGGTATTTTTTATGCAAATACACTGCATAATAACGTACCGAGTGAGTGGGGAACAGGTATAACATTTTCAGGTAAAAAAATACTTCGTTTTGCCATAGTGTTTTACGGGTTTCGTATAACATTTCAGCAGATTGCAGATGTAGGTATGAGCGGATTTATGGTTTCACTTATCATGCTTAGTACGACATTTATTTTAGGCTCATATTTGGGGTATAAAATATTTAAGATGGAAAAAGACACTGCAATGCTAACGGCAAGCGGTGCATCTGTTTGTGGTGCAGCTGCTGTTTTAGCAACTGAACCCGTTTTAAAAGCTGAAGGGCATAAAACTGCAATAGCTGTTTCTATGGTTGTTCTCTTTGGTACTATCTCAATGTTTTTATATCCTGTTTTATATGCATCTATCATTGAACCTGCAACTGGCTTTTTACATATGTCGCCTCAAGAGTTTGGTATTTACGTAGGTGGAACAATCCATGAAGTTGCTCAAGTTGTTGCAGTTCCTGCATCTGTTGTAGGTGCTCCTGCAGAGATGGCAAATTCAGCAGTTATTGTTAAGATGACGAGAGTAATTATGATTGCTCCTATGCTTATTGCTCTTGGTATTTACTTATCAATGCAGGCTAAAAAAACTGGTGGTACTACAGGTGCAGTAAAACTTGTGATTCCATGGTTTGCCGTTTATTTTATTGGTATGGCAGGATTTAACTCACTGCAGCTTGTACCTCAAAATATAGTAGATGTAATAAACGAAATAGACACATTTCTTTTAACAATGGCTATGACCGCACTTGGTATGGGAACTATCTTTTCTAAGTTTAAAGGTTTAGGTTTAGCACCATTATATACAGCTGGAGCTATGTTTATTTGGTTAGTAATCGGTGGATTTATTGTAACAAAATTAGTTGTTGCACTTTTTTAGCAATTTAAGGAGCCCATATTTTTAATATGGAGCCCGTAAAATTGTATTAAATTACTAACTTTATGCTTATTTTTTAGTAGCTACTTGTTTATTTAAATCATCAAGCTTTTTGTTGATTTCAGCTGCTAGATTTTTGTATAAAATAGCTAAGGCTTTAGCTGAAAAATCTAGGTTCTCTTGGTCTATTTTAAATGCAAGTAAAGTAGCAGTTTTACTTGCACATAAAACTGTTGCATTTCTTTTGTATCCAAAAATAGCACCACTTTCTCCAAACGAACTTCCAGGATGTAGTTCACCTATTTTAAATTTATTATGAAAAACTTGGCACTCTCCATCTATTAGAAAATATATAATTTCGCTTTGTGAATCTTGGTCTACAATATGGTCTTTAAAGTTATATCTCATAAATTGAAGGTCGTAAACAATTGATTTTAGCTCATTTGGTTCAATATCTTTAAAAATTTTAATTTTATCTTGAACACTCAAAAGCTTGTGCATCGTTTCCGAATCGTTATTAGATTCTTCATCGTTAATTTTTAAAAATTCTTCTATATCCTCAACTGTATATTCTAAATCTATCATTTATATACCTTTAAACATTTTTCTAAATATTTGTACTCATCTGTATATGGACGCATCATAGACATTATAAATTTTAGATAACCTTTGGAAGAAAACTCACCTTTCATCTTTCTAATCTTCATATGTCTAACTATACTCTCAGATTCTGATGCACTTTTCCAAATCAATCTGTCAAAATAAAACATTTTTGTATTTATACAGAATTTAAAATCATTGTAGATAGTCTTTTTATTTTCAAAAAAAATATCTTCAAATATAGGATAATAAATCTCTTTGAGTTTTATAAGATTTTGTTTCATATGTTTGATTTTTACAAAATCATCAGCAGTTTTATCTACATCATTTTGAATATCTAAGATTATTTTCGCATAATCTTGTAAAACTGAAGAAGTTGGCACAAAATGAGATTTGAATACATCATCAATATTAGATGTTTTTTTTAAAAAATCATCATAAATTTGTAGAGTGTCTTTTATATCATTATTAAGTTTAGTAATAATCTGCGAAACAAAATTTGTATCTAAAATTTTAAACTTAGATAAAATATCACACAGATATGGATATAAAAAAGTATGATCAATTGTGGGTGCAAATAAACGGTTGTCCTCAACAAAATCCAAATTAACTTCTAATATATTCAGTTCTTGTTCAAAAAATTCGTCAATAAAATCATACACTTCATCTTCAATTGTTTTATTATCCATACGGAGATTATATCACTAATTTAATAAAACTCTATAAAATAAAACTATATAATCAAAGTAGAAAACTACATAGGAATCAAAAAGATGTCATATATGCCAAATACTTTAAACTCTTTTTGGCTTTGGAAAGAGGTTTCAAAAAAACTGGGTGTGAGCAATCCAGCATATAAGTATTGGAAAAATACACCTAACATAAAACTTAATAATAAGTATGTGTTTGTAAAAAAAGAGACTCTTCCCAAAAAACATGAATATGTAGAGACAATTCTAACTGACCTAACAGGACATCTTCCTATTAAATTTGCATCTGATCAGCTACATGTAAATGAGCATATATTCTCTTATGAAAAAATGAAGCTTCATCGAGAATTCGAGTATAAATTTGTTGAAGATGTAAAGTTCGTAAATATTAAAAAATTTTTTAGAGAAAATGGAATATATATTCCAAAAAACTCTATTGTTCAATTGGGTAAATTAAAAGATTTGGATTTAGCCGCATCAAGTGCATTTTACAGACTAAAAGATGACTATGGGGTAGTGATTTACGAATGAATAGTTTTTTTATAGAGTTTCGTGATCCACTTTTTGGAATAATTGTTTTTTTTGTAATTGTATTTTTAATAACAATATCATCATATTGGTGGGCTAAATATAAAAATAAAGAGCATACGAAGTCATTAGATAATTTTTTAAATGATTTTAAAACTATTCCGTCTTCCAAAGATATTGAATTGTTAGTTTCAAAAGGTGAAATGAGTGAGAAATCTTGGCTACTCTTAGCAGCGTTATATTCCAAAAACGGCGATTATGAAAAAAGTATTGAAATATATTCTGAGCTATTAAAAGTTACATCCAAATCAAACGTAAGAGAAATTATGTTCTTATTGGGTAGGACTTATTTTAAAGCAGGTTTTTTAGAACGTTCAAAAAAGATTTTTCTAACAATACTAAAAAATAATCCACGTTCGCCTAATGTATTGCACAATTTATTACTTGTATATGAATACATGAAAGATTATGACAGTGCTTTAGAAATATTGGAGCCTTTGGATGAACTTAAAAGTGATATTGAACTAGATGCACAATATTTAAAATCAGTGAAAATTATCCACTCAACTAAAATGAGTAATGAGGAAAAATCTAAAGAGCTTATTGAAATAAATAAGATAAACGGAAACCTTACCTATATGATTTTTGAGTATCTATTTAGAAATAATCCACAATTAGCATGGAGTAATCTAGATAGTTCAAAGAGTGAAATCCTTACTGATATATTTTGGAACCTGCAAAGAAAAGATTTGGATTTTGATATAATTTCAAACAACGGATATCTACGTGAGCTTTATAGTGCAAGAGGAGATATCTCAGATGTAACAAAAAGTAGTGTATTTGAGTTTGATATACTTATTAACTTAGATAAAAAAAGCAATGCTACACTAAGCTTTGAATATATTTGTGATAACTGTAAACATATCTTCCCTTTTGCATTTAATAGATGTTCAAATTGTCATTCTATAGATACTTTAAATATTGAAATATCTTTGGTAAAAGATTTTAATAGGGATTTTGGTGAAGAAAATAATTCTTTTCAGTGATGGAAGTGCACTAGGTAATCCGGGTCCCGGTGGATATGGTGTAGTACTGAGATATGGAAATAAGGAGAGAGAACTCTCCGGCGGTGAAGCCCATACGACAAACAATAGAATGGAACTTTTAGGAGCCATAGAAGGTTTACGTGCTTTAAAAGAGCCGTGCGAAGTTGAGATTATATCTGACTCATCATATGTTGTAAAAGGCATAAATGAATGGCTTTCCGGTTGGATTAAAAAAGATTTTAAAAAAGTCAAAAATATTGATTTGTGGAAAGAGTATATTGAGGTTTCAAAATCTCATAAAGTGAATGCTATTTGGGTACGTGGACATAATGGTCATGATGAAAATGAACGTTGTGATAAATTAGCACGTGATGAGGCTCAAAGGCAAAAAGAATTATTGGAGAAGAGTTAATGTCAAATGATATTAAAAATCTAGAAGAGGCTTTAGGATACAGTTTTAAGACTCCAAAGCTCATTACCGAAGCGCTGACACATAAAAGTTTTAAGCAGCCCTACGATAATGAGCGTTTAGAGTTTTTAGGTGATGCGGTATTGGATTTAGTAGTTGGTGAATACTTATATAAAAAATTTCCTACCTCTGATGAGGGAAAATTATCTAAAATCCGTGCATCTTTAGTAAATGAAGAAGGTTTTAACAAGCTGGCAAACTATTTAAAATTAGGCGAGTATATATATTTATCAAATGCTGAAGAGAAAAACGGTGGTAGAGAAAAAGCCTCACTGCTCTCAAATGCTTTTGAAGCTGTAATGGGTGCTATATACTTAGAAGTAGGTTTAGATACAGTACGTGAAGTTACACTCTCCCTGATAGAAAATAATTATGAAACTATATCTCTTGATGAATTGTTTAAAGATTTCAAAACTTCTTTGCAAGAGATAACGCAGGCTAGGTTTGGGATAATTCCCGAGTATGATGTTATAGCATCCCGCGGACCTGATCATAAAAAAGAGTTTGAAGTAGCAGTTTTAATTAATAATAAAGAGTATGCAAGAGCTATTGGAAAAAGTAAAAAAATAGCACAACAAGAAGCGGCAAAAGTGGCAGTGAGCATGTTAAAGAAGGAAAAATAGTGAATAGTTTTGGTGAAAAATTAAGATTCTCAACGTTTGGTGAATCACATGGAGTTGCTCTAGGTTGTATTTTAGACGGTGTACCGGCAGGTCTTAAAATAGATGAAGCATTTATTCAATCTGAACTAGACCGTAGAAAACCCGGAAAAAGTGAGTTTGAGACAGCAAGAAAAGAGGCTGATAAAGTTGAAATTTTAAGTGGTGTATTTGAAGGTTTAAGTACTGGTACGCCTATAGCTATGGTTATTTATAACACAAATCAAAAGTCTCGTGATTATTCAAACATTAAAGATATATTTCGTCCCGGACATGCAGATTTTACATACTTTCATAAATATGGTCTTCGTGATTACAGAGGTGGAGGTAGAAGTTCGGCTCGTGAAACTGCAGCCCGTGTTGCAGCAGGTGCTATAGCAAAACTCATGATAAAAGAGCTTGGCATTGAAGTAAAAAGCGGTATATGTGAAGTTGACGGTATTAAGTCTAAAAATTTAAATTATGAAGCTGCAAAACAAAGTATTATATATGCTCTTGATGCCCAGATGGAAGAGGCTCAAAAAGAAGCAATTTTAAATGCTAAAAATAATCATGATTCGGTTGGAGGTGTATCACGTGTAAAAATTAGCGGTGCACCTGTCGGATTAGGACAACCACTATATTATAAACTAGATGGTGTACTAGCAGATGCCATGATGGGGATAAATGCTGTAAAGGCGGTAGAGATAGGTGATGGTATACTGTCTTCATCTGCTAAAGGTTCAGATAATAATGATGAAATTCGCTCAAATGGATTTGAGTCTAATCATTCTGGTGGGATACTTGGTGGAATAAGTAATGGGGATGATATAATACTTAATGTACATTTTAAACCAACACCCTCTATTTTTAAAGAACAGCATACTGTAAATACCAAAAATGAAGAATTGGATTTTTCACTTAAAGGTCGTCATGATCCATGTGTGGCTATCCGTGGAACTATTGTATGTGAAGCTATGGCAGCTTTAGTAATTGCAGATATGTGTTTATTAAATATGGGATCAAATATGGATGGTTTTGTAAAATACTATAGATAAAATTTCTTGTGAGAGAAGAATTAAGGGTGAGAAGGTTAATAACTATATGCTGAATGACTCAGCATATACTTAAATTATTTTAGGCCATTAACGTATTTAGCAACAGCGTCAATCTCATCCCAAGAAAGATCAACTAGAGCACTTTTCATTTGAGCACCGTAACCATATTTATTAATACTTCCATATCTATAGTCTTTTAACTCTTTTGCAAGCTTATCAGCATCCATACCTGCAATTTCAATAGACCCTTTAAAAGCAATTCTTTTACCATTTTCACCGTGGCAAACTGCACATTGTTTTTTGTAGATTACCGGACCGTCAGGCGGTAATAATACTCCTGTCTTATACACTGAAGCAGCATCTGATGCCATTAAAGTAACGCTTGCTACCAACATTGAAAGAAGAACTTTTTTCATTTTTAAACCTCAAATAATTAAATTTATGTGTTATTATAATCACAAAAATCTTAAATTAACTAAAAATTAAATCTCTTATATATGTTTTAATGTATAATGTTACTTTATAGCTTAAATCTGATTTATATAAGAAAAATAAATCAAAACAACTAATTAACGCTAATGCAAAAAGACCATTTAACTGCCTAAAATAAAGCTATATTTAGTGTTTTGAGAATAAATAAAGTACTCTTTTAAATTAAGTTTTTTTTACTGTATTTTAGTTAAAATTGCTAAATAATAAAACTTTGAGTTCAAATATGATTAAAGTATTATGAGTTTAGGGTTAATCTTTAGTATAAACTTATTTACAAGTTTATTGGGAGAAGGACTGAACCCAAAGAAAAGCAAATCTGGCATTTGGAAATGGTTGTGATATAGGACATTTCAGATCTTGCGAAGAATATCATTTACTTGATGATAAGGGCTTTTAAATAGAAATTAAAAAGGAGATGACTATGGAAAATGTTAAATTACAACTAAGTAAAGAGTTAGAAAACTATTTAGGCAATAAGGGAGAGTTCTCATATTTTTATCCAGGTATGAATATTTTAACATCAGAACTTTATAGGGAGCAATTAAAAGAAGCTTTAGCATTTTTAAAAGATGACGCGAAAAGTTTTGAGTTGTATTTAGATACTATAATTGTGAATATGCATACAAAAATTAAAAAATATAAATCTTCTATCTATTTTGAAAATGAGAAGATAAAAGATATAGAAAATCAGGGCTATACTATACCTTTTTATGTAGATGAAGAAAATAATCTTTACGTACTTTTAGGGTTGTTAAAGGCTGATTCACTTTAAAAAATCAAACTTTTAAGTGAATTAAATTAAGTATAAATATTGTTACTATATTACACGATAGTGAATAAATGTAACAATATTATCACAAAATGACATTTTTTTAAAAAATAGTTTTATTTATGGTATAAAATTAAAATTTTTTATGATAATGTACTACTAATTATAAGTTAAGTGAATAAAAGGATAAGTATGGATTATAAATATCTTAATAATATGTTATCGGAAATGGATAAAGATTTAGCCTCAAAAGGTATGAGTAGAAGAGAAGCTATGAAATTAGCTGGAATCTCTGGAGCAGGTCTTTTAATGGGTGCAGGAACAAATGCTGAAGCTTCAACTGAAGAAGCACCTGCCTCATCTGCTGCAAAGGGTAGAATTTTAATAGTTGGTGGTGGTTTAGCTGGTATGAGTACTGCTGCAAGACTAACACTAAATCTTAAAAACCCTGATATAACAGTAATAGAGCCAAGTAAACTTTCAGTATCTTATCAACCGGGACAAACATTAATCGGTGCTGGTATCTGGGATGAAGATGATATTGCGTACAACAGAGATGATTTTGTTCCAGATGGTGTAAAACTAATTGAAGATAAAGTTATAGGATTTACTCCTCAGAAAAATTTTGTTACTACTGCTAAAGGTCAAAAAGTTGAATATGATTATTTAATTGTTGCGACAGGTGTACAACTTGATTGGGAAAGCATTGAAGGTTTAGAAGAAGTAGGTCGTGGTTATTCAACTGGAGACAATTCAAAACTTTTAAAACATTTAGAAGGCAGTGGTGTATGTTCTATATATACTGCAGAGGGTGCTACTAAAACATGGGAAGAGATGCAAAAGTATATTGCTCAGGCAAAATCCGGTAAAAAAACAAAGTTTGTTTTTACTCATCCAGCTACACCAATTAAATGTGGTGGTGCTCCAAAGAAAATTATGTACTTAACAAATTCTAGACTTAAAGAGGCTGATGCAAGAGAAAATGCTGAGCTTACATTCTACCCTAACGGTGGAGCAATGTTTGGTGTTCCTGAATATCACGATGCTATTTTAGAACAGTTTAAAAGAGAAGACTTTAAATGGCATTATAGACATAACCTTGTTGGAGTAGAGCTTAAAAATAAAATAGCTGTATTTGATTCTAAATGGCAAGAAAAAGGTGAATGGGATCCGGTTTTAAAAGAGTATGAAGTTATCGCAAAACATGAAAGAATTAAAGTTCCATATGATTTCTTACATATTTCTCCTCCAATGGTAGCTCCAAGAGAAGTAAGAGAGTCTGACCTTGGTTCTGCTGCAGGGTTTGTTCCTGTAAACAAAGAAACTCTTCAACATGTTCAGTATAAAAATATATTCGCTATCGGTGATGTCGCGGCTGTTCCAATGGGTAAAACAGGTGGATCTGTAAGAAAACAGTATAAAGTTCTAGTAGATAATTTAATAGCTAAAATGGAAGGAAAACCTTTAAAAGCTAAATATGGCGGTTATACGGTTTGTCCACTAATTACAGATATCGGTACTGTTATGTTAGCTGAATTTGACTGGACAGTTAAACCTACACCTTCTTTCCCTCTTGATCCTCTAGTTGAGAGATGGGTATTTTGGTTAATGAAAGTATATGCTCTTAAACCAATGACGATGTACGGTATGCTTTCAGGAAAAGCATAATATAACAAGAGAAGGGTTCTTTCCTTCTCTCACTTTTTATTCTTCCACAAAATTAAACAATATTTTTATAATCAGGATTTTACATGCAACTAAAATTAGAGTTTGTAATTTATAATGAATCTTTAGATGAATTTGAGTTAGATGAAGTAGAACATCTACTTGAATTAGATGATGAACAAACAACAACTTTTAATCTATTAAAAGATTCGGATTTATATCTGTACAATTGGCTTAAAGATTCAGATTTTTTTATAGACTGGATAAAAGAGGAAGTCTATCCGGATAGCATAGGTAAAAAGATAGCTATTCGTTCTATAAATGATTTAAATTACACTAGGTTTTATTTTTTTAAGGTAACAAGCGGTGATATTCATTATGAATATTTTAAAAAGCTTTTTGATATTTATCATGATATTGAATGGCAAGATAGAGAAGAGGTCGGTAAAGAAATATTAAATCGTCTTAAAGTAAAGAGAAAAGAACTAATAATTGAATTACAAGAAGATTGTGATTTAGAAGAAGTTGAATAAAAAAGAGATTAAATATATAATTTGCCATATACTAAAAAAGTAAAGGAAAATTAAACTGTGGAAAAATTTAGATCAATTATAAAAAAAGAGTTGTTATATTATTTACTAACACTAATATTTTTAGCTGTATTGATGCATATAGATTTGATTAGTGATCCATTTTCAAGATTAGATGCTATGAATGAAAAAGGCAATTATTTTCATCCTTTTTTGTATTCTTCTATAATTTATGGGCTGTTTCTATTTATCAGAAAAGCCCTAGATTTCATTTTAGGCTTTTTTAAAGACAAAAACGACTAATTCTAATCAATTTGCATTAGAATATTTGTTTGAATTATAGGGGTTATTAGAAAATACTATATGCAAAAATTTGCTTTTCTAATCCTTGTTTCTATTAGTAACATAAATAACAAAAATGTCTTTGTATTTTCAATTATTGATTTTTTTAATGGTATTTCACTATTGTATTAATGTTATAATCATTTTTTGTGCCAACTTTGTGATAAAATACAAAAGGTTTACAGATAAAACTATTAAAAATAATTAAGTAAGTTATGAAGGAGAAGATGTGGATAAAACATTGAAAATAGAAGAATCAACATCTGTTAGCAGAAGAGATTTCTTCAAAAAAACAGCATCTGTCAGTGCAGCTGCTGCTGCAAGTATTCTCGCACCTAGCGTAGCTCTTGCAGATGATGAAAATATTATTCATCATACTGACTGGGGGACTACATTAGGGGATGAGTGTAACTACAACCCGTATGGTCTTCCATCAAAGTATGAGCATAATGTAGTGAGAAGAACGTCGGCTCTAATGTCATCGGCTGGA
>JAPHSI010000084.1 GCA_026193155.1 Sulfurimonadaceae bacterium
CATCCTTTTAAATTGTATGAAATTCTAACTTATATATCTTAAAATAATTATAATCATTATTCTAAATTATTTATATTTAAGTGCTTCTTCTAAAGTTGCATCCAAGTTATTCATAATTTCAAATTCTAATCTACTTATATTTAAAGGTGAATTTTTATCAGTATCACTCAACTCCGTAAGTTGTTCCAAGAGTTGTTTTCTATAATCTTCCACTAGTTTATCAACTTCTGCAATCTCTTGTGGAGTTGGATTTTCTCCCAAGTTTTTCATAAGTTCTTGTTTATACTTTTCGACCATTTCTTCAATTTTTTCCATATTGTAGTCATAAAGAAATTTGATAGCGCCTTTTGTAGTTAAGTCTTTTTTAAATTGTTGCAAAGCAGCATCTTTGTCATTTTCTTCATCACGACTTGTGTATTCATATTTTGATTCACCTGCATACGATTTGCGTATATCTTTTAAAAACTGTTCAAATTCCGGATCACCTGATTGTTCAAAGGCAATACTCTCTATCATCCAGTCAAGTGTATAAACATTTCTTTCTTTTTCAGTCTCTAGCTTATCCCACTCTTTTGTTTGTTCTTTAATAGAAGTTTTTAGTTCCTCAGGCATACCTTCAGGATAGTCTCCTTCTCCAAATCTTAAGAACATGGGACCTGAAGTGAGATGAAGAGATAAACTCATAGCACGCTTAAGTTTTGTATCTGGATCTAAACCTTCACTCATTTGCTCAAATATCTTTGCGATTTCAGGATCAACTTGTTCCATAAACTTAGAAGCATTAAGCCCATAACTGACATTATTTTTTTTGCTTGTAGTTAGACCTGTATAGTCGTTTTTGTTTATATCTGTAGTAATATGCATTTTTAACCCCCGTTATTATTATTTAATAAGCAAAAATAATTCCCATTAAATAATTTTGAAAAATAAGAGGTTAAAAATTACAAAATTGTCTTAAAAAAAGTTTGTATATATCTTCAGCGAAGTAAACTATATTACTTCACTGAAATAGATTTAGTAGTGTCTACAGGTTCTACTTTTGGTATTACAACCTCTAAAACACCGTTGTCGCTTTTAGCTTCGATATTCTCAATATCTGTATTATCAGGTATTGTAAAACTTCTGGTGAATTTTCCGAAGTTACTCTCAACACGGTAGTAATCTTCCTCTTTCACTTCCTCTTTATGACTTCTTTCACCACTGATAACCAATGTATTTTCTTTGATATCTACTTTGATATCTTCTTTTTTTACACCAGGTAAGTCAACATCTATATGATAGGCAAATTCTCCTTCACGAGTATTAACTTTAGGAGTAAAGTTCATCATACTGTCTTCAGTGCTTAATTCACGACTGCTAAAGAGTCTACTCTCTAAATCTCTAAGTTCTTTAAATGGGTTATATTGTGTTAATAACATAATGTCCTCCTTTGTTTAGGTGACATAATTTTAATACATGTGAAATATAGATGTCTGCCACTTAAGTGGCATTTCTCTTAAAATTATTCATTTTTATTTATATTTGGTAAACTTTTCAAAATAACCTAAAGGCAAGATATGGGAAAACAATATAAATACCTAAAAGAAAAAGATATAGAGTTTATAAAAGAGCAAAAATTATTTTACATAGCATCTTGTAGCTCTAAGGAAGTCAACTTGTCTCCAAAAGGCTATGATACTATTCGCGTACTGGATGAAAAGACTATAGTTTTTGCGAACTATCCCGGAAGTGGAAACAGAACATTTAGAGATGCAGAGGCAGATGGAGAATTTACCCTTGTATTTAATGCTTTTGAAGGTCCTGCACAAATACTTCGTATATTTTGTAAAGCTGAAATAGTTAAGTATCCAAGCAAAGAATTTGATGAGATTCATACTCTTTTTAACATTAAAGCAGGTTTGATAAGAGATATATTTAAGTTTAATATCTATGCCGTAGAATCTAGCTGTGGTGCAAGTGTACCTATTATGGAGTATAAAGAAGATAGAAATGCTCTGATAGATTGGGTTGAAAATATGCATAAAAATAACAAACTGGAAGATTATAAGAAAAAGCGTCACAATCCACCAAACCTTACGGACTTATAGATGCGTTTTGATGTAGATATGAACTCAGATGTGGCAGAACTTTTTTTAGATGTACGCAAGTTAATTATGGATGAACTTGGTGAAGATGTCAAAGAGAAATATTCTGAAAATATAACTACATACATGACAAAAGAGGGTGGGTACTGTTACTTAAGAACTAAAGATGACTATGTCCACATAGGTTGGTTCCGCGGTGCTTTTATAGATGACAAGTTTGGATATTTGAGTGGTAAAGGAAAAACAATACGAGCTCATAAAATAAAAGAATTAACTCAAAAGCATATAGACGCAATAAAATACTACATAAAAGAGACTCTCTACTTTTTACTTGAGCACAATGAGCTGATGCAAATGAAAAAAGGAGTTAAAGAATGACTTTGGATATGTACCAAATAGATGCATTTGCATCTAACGTATTTGATGGAAATCCCGCAGCGGTTATTCCACTACAAGAGTGGCTTGATGATACCTTGATGCAAAAG
>JAPHSI010000223.1 GCA_026193155.1 Sulfurimonadaceae bacterium
TGATTCTTTTATACCTTTAAAAAATGAAACAAATGAAGAATGGAAAGACAGAATAACTACAGAAGTAAAGAAAGCTCAAGCTAGAATAAATAAAGAGTTAGGAGACGACGTAAACAAAAACCCAAAACTACTCTCTTATCCTTATGGTGAATACAATTTAGAAACTCTCAAACTTGTTAAAAAACTTGGCTACATAAGTATTACACAAACATCAGGACCAATAAGGACAGATTTTGATTTGAATCTTATAAATAGATTTCCAATGTCAGAGAAACTTCCTAATAATGATAGTTTTATCAGAAAAATAAACACTTTGCCTATGCCAATTGAATCTGTATATCCAAAAGAACCTATATTGAAAAAACAAAATCCGCCTGTTTTAAAAATAAAACTTAAAAAGCCCCTTTATGGTCTAGCTTGTTATCTATCAAGCGGTGAAGCGATAGACTTTAAATATATATCAAAAACAGAGATTGAAATACAATCAAGTAAGCCTATAAAAGCGCCTAGAGGAAAATACACTTGTACTGCACCTGCAAAAGATGGCAGATGGTACTGGTACAGTCATTTATGGATTGTAAACGACTAAAGTATTTTAGAGATTTTTACCGCAGAGTTGTTATAGTCAGGTTGTAAAGATTCCCTGTCTAACAAATCATTTGTTACATAATTTATTTCACGATTGCTTATTGGAATAAATATAGTCTTTTCCCTTATGTTATCTGTGACATATGCTTTTGTTAATATCTCACCACGAATAGATTCAACTTTGATGCTCTCACCGTGTTTTATATCTAAATCTTTAGCATCACTAGAGTTAATCTCACAAAAATTAAGCTCTTTGTATTGAAGCAGAGTCCTTGGCAGATTTGTTTTTGTTCCACTATGCCATTGATCTCTTGTACGACCTGTTATTAAAGTAAAAGGGTATTTTATACTTGCTTTTTCACTTAAAAGTTTATTTTCGACAAAAAATAGGTTTCCTTTTTTATCTTCCGTTAGAAACTCTTTTATATTTTCTCCCCATATAAAAGGTTTTATAGAGAGTTCATCATAAGAGGCTTTATCTATATCCATGTATTCACATAATTTTGTCATCTCTTGATATTCTTGGAATACTTCCTTGGAATTATTAAAATTAAACTCTTTTTTAAATCCAAGTTTTTGTCCAAGGAGCTGAAATATTTCCCAATCACTCTTACAATCTATAGATGTTCGAGTAAGTTTTTCCTGTTTGGTAATGGTTCTGTCAAGATTTGTTTGAGTACCCTCTTTTTCTCCCCATGGAGCTGCAGGAAGTTTGATATGGGCGAAGTCGGATGTCTCAGAGTTATTATATGCATTTATCTCAACGACCATCGGTATTTTTTTTATTTGTTCTTCTACTTTATTTCTATTTGGAAGATGATATACTGGATCCGTATGACATATTATTAACAAATCCAAGTTTGCATCTAGCATCTGCGTAGCAGTTAGTCCGGGTTTATTATCTATATTTTTTGTATTCCAAAACTTTGAGACCTTAGATATACTTTCTTTATCAAATCCCAGATGCACGGCAAGAGAAGTTGATAGACCCCCTACTTCCCTACCACCCATAGCATTTGGCTGTCCGGTAAGACTGAGAGGTCCGTTACCCTCTTTAAAAATTTTTCCACTCAATAGATGCGTATTTATAAGTGCAAGGTTTTTGTCAACTCCTTGAACGGATTGATTAAGCCCCATCGTCCAAGCTGTAATAATATTTTCACTATTAATATATAGTTCAAAAAACTCATCAAACTCTTTTTTACTTAGACCTGTTCTTTTTAGCATCTTTGTAACAGGTGCCCTTTTGAATTTATTTTTTAAAAGTTCAAAGTTATTTACATGCTTATCGACAAACTCTTTATTATATAATTCTTCATCTATTAATCTTTTAGATATTAAATTAAAAAAATCTATATCACTTCCTACTTTTATACTTAGATGCATATCAGCTATTTTTGCAGTATCGGTATAACGAGGATCTATAACTACTACTTTAAGTCCGTATTTTTTGGCTTTTTTTATTTGATTATGAAAAACCACATGAGCTTCTGCCGTATTTGCACCTGCTAAAATAAGCAAGTTTGATTTAAATATATCATCCATTCTTAAGGGAACAAAATCAGCACCTAAAGATTTTTTATACCCGACTATTGCACTTGACATACATGTACGTGAATTTGTATCTACGTTATTTGTACCGATAAAACCTTTACCGAGTTTATTTGCTACATAATAGTCTTCAGTCAGCAATTGTCCGGACAAATAAAAACCTATTTTCTCTTTTGGAGTATTTTTTATTTTACTTACTATATTATATAAGGCTTCATCCCAAGTTGATATTTTATATTCATCTTCTATACTATCTCTGATTTGCGGTCTTAGTAACCTTGTAGAGGTATCTATACTTATAAGTTCTGATATACCTTTAGAACAAAGCTTACCTTCATTGATGGGATAGGCTACATCACCGATAAGATTATCCTTATCAAATTCCAAACCGCATCCTACTCCGCAATATCCACACACCGAACGAATCATCATTAATCTCCTAATTGTTATAAACAGTATAGTACAAAAAATTTAATGTAAAGTTAAGTTTATACTGTATAAATATTAATCATTAAGTAGTATATTTTAGTATCATTATTCTGTTATACTTCTCTACATAAAACATACTCATGTAAATTTAAGGAGAGAATATGTTAAAGAAAATTGTAGGAATCGGTTTAGGATTATCATTAGTTGCCACTTCGTTGTTGGCTGAAGTAGAGAAGAAAAAACTCACCATTGGTTTTATTGCACTAACTGATTGTGCACCGATTGTTATCGCAGAAGAAAAAGGTTTTTTTGACAAATACGGTTTAGATGTACATGTTGTTAAAGAAGGTGGCGGATGGCCTGGAATACAACAAAAAGTTATCAGCGGAGAATATGATTTTTCTCATGCATTAGCAGGTATGCCGATTGCCGCTACTTTAGGAATTAACGGTGATGCTAATCTTCAAGCCGTATTATCTCTTGACTTTAACGGTAACGGAATCACTTTTGGAAACAAAATAATTAAAAAGATGCAAATGTACGGTATGGATCAGACAGCTCGTCCTTTAACTTCAGATGCACTTAAAAAATATATAGATGCAAAACATAAAAAAGAGGGTTCAAAATATCAACCACTTTCATTTGGTATGGTTCACCCTGTATCAACTCATAACTACGAGTTAAGATATTGGATGGCATCTTCTGGAATAGTTCCGGATCGTGATGCAACTATTAAACCTTTCCCACCACCGACTATGCCATCTAACTTGATAGCAGGGAATATTGAAGGTTACTGTGTTGGTGAGCCTTGGAATGAAAGAATTGTTTTAAAGAAAAAAGGTTCAACTCTTGTAACAAACTACGATATCTGGAACAACAACCCTGAAAAAGTACTACAAACTCGTGCTGATTTTATAAAAAAATATCCTGAGACTACAAAAGCTGTAATGAAA
>JAPHSI010000140.1 GCA_026193155.1 Sulfurimonadaceae bacterium
CAGTCACCTACTCTACCGCTGAGCTAATCCGGAATATATATGAGGCGAAATTATACTTTATGAACTTCAAAAAGTCAAGGCTTTTTGGCTATTTTTGACGTTTTCTTTTAAAATTATTTTGGGGGATATAAAAAACTAAATTTCCAACTATTTTTTTTACTATTTTTTGCTCTTTTATAAGTAATTTTAGTCTT
This sequence comes from Sulfurimonadaceae bacterium, assembly GCA_026193155.1. GTDB lineage: Bacteria > Campylobacterota > Campylobacteria > Campylobacterales > Sulfurimonadaceae > Sulfurimonas. Next base: position 195 of record JAPHSI010000140.1, read on the forward strand.
ATTAAAGAGTCTTCATCGAGTAAAAGATTTATATCATCCATAGTTAAAGGTCTTTTATCCAATGTATTTAATATATCTTCATCACTGTAGTAAGAATTATTTGGTTCTGCATGGATGCGAGATGCTATGTGTATAGGCAGAGAACTATCAAACATTAAAGAGATGTCATGCAACTCTTTGTAGCTTATACCTACAACAGGGTAGGCGGGCGGTCTGTCTATACTTCCCAAATCTACTCTTTGTATATTATGAAGTTTTAAAAGTGTATCGTTTAGTTTTTTGACCTCATTTTCTAAATCGTTTAAACCATGTACAAAAAGTATCTCTATAAATAACTTACCTTTAAACTCTTTGCTAAACTCTATAACCTTATTTACAACAGCATCTACATCTATGCTTAGATGTGGGCGGTCTATCTTTTTAAAGATATCATCACTTATGGCATCTAAAGAGAGTTTGACTTGATCAAGCTTTAAAAGTGATTTATATATTTTAGAATCCACAAGATTTGCGGAGTTTGTTAAAATCAAAGTCTGAGTAGTATTTTTAATTTTATTTATTGCATCTATAAGTTCATCTAGTCTTGGATAAAGTGTAGGCTCACCGTTTGCGGTTAATGTTATTACATCTATTTTTTCATTTAGATGCTTTTTAAGCTCACTAATAATAGTCTCAACTTTAACTATATCTTTTTGTGCATCTACAGTAGCCGCAGGAGCTAATTCACAGTAAAGACAATCAAAATTACATTGTTTAAAAGCAGGGGAGAGGTCGATGCCTAAACTCATGCCAAAACGGCGTGAGTTTATTGGACCAAATATTATATTATTTTTTTGCACTGATTCTTTGACATTCGCTAACGAAGTGTTTAGCATTCTCAACAGGTACGTCAGGAAGGATACCATGACCTAAGTTAAATATATGACGTTTACCGCCCATAGTCTCTTGGATAACCTCTATACATTCAGTAGTAGCTTCTTTTGAGTAAAGACGACATGGCTCCATGTTCCCTTGAAGTACATACTTGTCACCAAGTTTTTCTTTAGCAAGTGCCATAGGTGTAGACCAGTCAACACCAAATACATCAAAGTTTCCGTAAACTTTATCTAAAAATGCAGGGATTCCTTTAGGGAACATGATAACAGGGATATGTGGATATTTTTCTTTTAAATACTCAGCTATCTCTACCATATATTTCCAAGAGAATTCATCATATTTACCAGGTTCAATTGCTGCTGCCCAAGAGTCAAAAATCTGAACTACGTCAACACCTGCTTGAATCTGTTTTTCCATATATAGTTTTACAACTTCTGTAACTTTTGCAAGAATGTTATGTAAAAGCTCAGGGTTTGAGTACATCATCTTTTTACAAATATTATATGTTTTTGTACCTTGACCCTCAATCATATAAGTAGCTAAAGTCCAAGGCGCTCCTGTAAAACCTATAAGTGCTTTTTCATCACCTCTTGCATCTAACTGCTCACGTAAAAGCTCAATAGTCTCATATACATAAGTTAATTTGCTTGCAGCTTCTTCTCCGCCTATTAGTCTGTCTACATCTTCTTGTGTAACTAAAGGATCAGAAAATTTAGGACCTTCACCTTTGACAAATGATAAATCCATTCCCATCTCATCCGGTATAACCAAAATGTCTGAGAATAATATAGCTGCATCTACACCTACTAGATCTAGTGGTTGAATGGTAACTTCAGCTGCCTTTTTTGGATCATGGCATAGGTTTAAAAAATTTCCTGCTTGCGCACGAACTTCCATATACTCTGGCAGATAACGACCTGCCTGTCTCATCATCCATACTGGTGTATATGGAGTTTCTTTGCCTAAACAAGCATCTACAAATATTTTACTCAATGTTTTTTCCCTACCTTACTTAAAAAATATAATCCAACTGCAACTGCCGTAATAGAAAGTGCTAGATATAACATATCTAAAGCTGTTGCAAACTCTGTGTGACCGACTTTTTGAAAAAAGCCAACCACTAAAACCATAACGATAACTTTACTTATTTTATCTTTTAACTGATCTAATGAATGAATAGCAAGAAGTTGGTTCTCTTCACCATCATTGTCTTTTGCCGCATCTATGTCAGATATAAAAAGTTCATACAAACCAAATGAGAATATTAACATAACTACACCAATTAGGTATAAATCAACTGCACCTATAATCCCACCTACAACTTCCTCATGAAAATGCTCGGGATGTGCATGTTTTATATATGTATTTATTACATAAGAGGCTGTCTCATATATATCAAAACTTGCTACTATAAAAAGTATAACTGCACCTATTAGACCAAAGATAACAGCTAGAATTATTATAAATCTAGAACTCCACAAAGTGTTCTCAAACAGTTTTTCCATTTTAGTTGTTCTCCTCCATAGCAATCCATTTTAGGGCTATACGAACAGCATTCGTTGCAGCACCTACACGAACTTGATCGGCTGAGTTAAACATATGAAGCATATTTTTTGCATAAATATCTTTTCTGATTCTTCCTACATAAGTTGTATCTGTGTCAGTTGAGATAATCGGCATTGGGTATACACCGTTTTCTAAATCATCCATAACTTCTACGTTTTCAAATGCATCAATGGCAGCTCTAGCATCATCAAGATTTACATCAACACTATCTTCAAATGTTACAGTGATAGATTCAGTATGACTTCTTAGCACTGGAACACGTACACATGTAGCTGCAACTGCTATATCTTTTTTCATGATTTTTTGAGTTTCATTCACCATTTTCATCTCTTCTTTAGTGAATCCATTTGGTTGAGGAGTGTCAATATGAGGAATTACATTTAATGCTATTTGGTGTAAAAAAGCTTCCTTCTTAGTATCTTCTAGTTTAAACGCAAAGAAATCTTGAAGCTGAACTACAAGCTCTTCCATACCTGCTTTACCTGCACCGCTTACTGCTTGATATGTACTAACGTCTACACGCTTGATTCCATATAGATTGTCAAGAGGTTTTAGAACTTGAACCATTTGAATAGTTGAACAGTTCGGATTTGCGATTATTCCAGTTTTTTTCCATAAAGCTATATCTTCAGGGTTTACTTCAGGTACAACGAGTGGTACATCTTCGTCCATTCTAAAATGAGATGTATTGTCAATAACAACAGCACCGCTCTCAACTGCATATTTTGCAAACTTCTCGCTAATATTTCCACCTGCACTAAAAAAAGCTATATCAATATTATGCTCAGAAAATACACTCTCTGTAAGTTCTACTACTTTGTGCTCAGAACCATTGAACTCTATAGTACTTCCTGCTGAATTGGCACTTGCTAAAGGGAGTAATTCACCTATAGGGAAATCTATCTGTTCTAGTACACGAAATAGCTCTTCCCCGACAGCACCAGTTGCACCGACAACTGCTACATTATATTTTTTACCCATTTGTTTCTATCTCCTTCATAGTATAAACTTATTGTTTTTTTAATTAAAGTCCGCGAACTTCTAAATGTAATGACTTAGCATCAATTGTTTCACCGTCACTCAAAATGGTCGCTCTCTCAACAACAGAGATTAATTCACGAATATTACCAGGCCATGAATATGTTAAAAGCTGCTCTTTAGCATCTTGACTAAATGACTTTTTATCAAATCCGTATTTATCACAGTTTTGCTCTAAAGTAGCTTCCGCTATCTGTATAATTTCATCTTTACGCTCTTTTAGAGGTGGTATGTTTAGTGGAATTGTATTTAATCTATAGTATAAATCCTCACGAAATTCACCTTCATTTATTTTATTATTAAGATTTGCATTTGTTGCAGATACAATTCTTACATCTATTTTTATAGATTTTGAAGAGCCAAGTCTACGAACTTCTTTCTCTTGCAGTGCACGAAGAAGCTTTGCCTGTACACCGACTGGCATCTCACCAATTTCATCTAAAAAAAGTGTACCCCCGTTTGCAATCTCAAACTGTCCTGCTTTTGCTTCACTTGCATCTGTAAAAGCACCTTTTTCAAACCCAAATAGTTCACTCTCTATCAGATTGTCTGGAATTGCCGCCATATTTATAGCTACAAAAGGTTTTGTGGCTCTTGGAGAGTTCTTGTGTATGTAAGAAGCAAAAACTTCTTTACCGACACCGCTTTGCCCAAGTAGTAAGATGCTGGCATCCGTTTTACATGCTTTATTTGCTATATTTAATACGCCATCAAGTGCTTCAGATGAACCTAGAAAACCGGAATTATCTTTCTTTTTAGATTTTTTGATAGTTTTTTTAGCTTTTTGAATTTTATCTTCACGCTTTATTGCATCTACCAGAGTATCTATCTCAAAAGGTTTTAGTAAAAAATCTTTTACACCTAAATGTATTGATTCTATGGCACGACCAAGAGTTGCATTTCCAGTCATTATAATAACTTCGTACTTTCCGTTTAGCTCTTTTATAAACTCAATACCGTCCATACGAGGCATATTTATATCTGTAATAATTAAATCAAATGTATCATCAAGTTTTTTAAGTGCATCAACAGCGCTTTTAAATGTTATAACTTCGAACTCTTTAAAATCTTCAAAAGAGATTTCAAGAGACTTTCTCATATTAATGTCATCTTCAACTATTGCTATTTTCACTAAAAGCCTCAATATATTGGCAAAATTGCCTTATTTTAAAGGGGCTATTCTAGCAAAATTATCATTAAAATCGACTTTGAAACATTTTGTTTTAAGTGTAAGTACCGTTGTAGAGGTATTTTTATAGTTAGAAGTTTTTTCTTCATGTTCTACATTTAAACCAAATTTATGTAAATAATCTATAAAAACTAAAGAATTATTCGAGAGTATCTCTTTTAAATTTTTTGATTTATTATTCTCTAAAATTAGCGGTAAATAAGTGTCTCCATTACATTTTTGCATTGCAGGTGATACTTGAAGAGATTCATTGTAAATGATAGCATCCTTTACAACGTATCTATAAGATATATAATACTCCTCAGCTTTTAAAGAGGAGATTATAAAAAGAAAGATTATTGTGCAAAGTCTGAGTGAAAAAGAGTTATCTCCATCTCTACTTCGCATAAACCCTCTTTGAATACTGTTTCAACAACATTTGCATTTTTTACCATAGCATGAACGGCTGTACGAACCATTGATCTTTTAACCATCATATTCTTGATAACATCTTGACCATCAACTCTAACACCTTTTACTTTTTCAGCTATTAGTCTATATGCATCTGCAATAGCTGCACGTTTTGCTAGTGCATATGCTTGAGCAGGAGATTGAGTGTTCATTGGTGCTACACCTTGTCCTAAAACACTAATTATTAAAGGTTTAGCTTCTTCTAAAACTGGTTCATTAGCATTTGCTTCCATCTCTTCTTGCATAGCTAGAAGTGCACCAATAGTTTGGTCTTGCGGCTCTGCTACATTTGAAGCTGGTTCATAATTTTGTATTTGTGTCTCTTGAGCTGTTTCCACACCATAAAGTGTAGTAATGCTTAAAAGTGCTACAAAAATTAGAGAATATTTCATTTTTAATCCCTTAGGTTAATTATCATATGTAGCACAAAGCAACAACTATTCCAACTCATCCGCTGATGGTGGTATAATTGTTTCATCCTCGTCTTCATCAGGTTTTTTAGGACATCTTGAGATGCTTGCAACCTCGTCACCTTTAACTATATATACACCTGAAGTATTTCTGCTTGATTTTGAGATTGTTTGCATATCAACGCGTATCATTTTACCGGCTTTTGTAAGAGCCATCATGTCCATAGTTTCATCAACCATTAAACAGCCAACTACATATTTACCTGTTTTTGGAGTCATTTTCATAGCTATTACACCAGAACCACCACGATTAGTTAAACGATATTCACCTGCATCGGTACGTTTTCCGATACCTTTTTCAGAAACAACTAAAATCTCTTGTTCATCGTCTCTGATGATGTTTGCATCTACTACTTCGTCACCAGAATGTTTGAACTTAATACCTCTAACACCACGGGTATTTCTACCTTGGTCACGAGTTTTTTCAATTTCAAATTTAATACATTGAGATAATTTAGTCATTATAAACAGATACTTAATATCTTGGTCCGCTATTTTAGCTGTGATTAGACTATCATCATCATCTAAGTTAATAGCTTTAACACCGTTGCTTCTAATATTGCTAAATTCGCTTAGATTTGTACGTTTAACAACACCTGCTTTTGTAAAGAATACAAGTGATTTCTCTTCTGAGAAGTCGGTAGTAGGTATGATAGACTGTATTTTTTCATCAGGCATTAAATTGATTAAGTTTACAACTGCTTTACCTTTTGCGGTACGGCTTCCCTCAGGTATACGATAAACCTTCAACCAGTGAAGTTGACCGCGATCAGTTACAAAAAGAAGAGTATCGTGTGTATTACATGTAAAGAAACTCTCAATAAAATCATCTTCATATGTAGTTACGGCAGTTTTACCTTTTCCGCCACGACGTTGTTTTTCATAGTTTGCTAATGGTACACGTTTAATATAACCGCGGTGAGTAATAGTAACTACCATTGGCTCATTAGGAATTAAATCTTCAATATCTATATCATCATAGTCATCTTCTACATCTGTTCTTCTATTGTTTGAACCATATATTTCAAGAACTTCATCAAATTCTTCAGCAATAATTCCGTGTAGTACTTCTTCACTTTTTAAGATTGATTCTAGGTATGTTATAAGTTTTACAAGTTCAGCTAATTCGTTTTCTATTTTTTCAATCTCTAGTCCTGTTAAACGACCAAGTCTCATAGCTACGATACTTGCAGCTTGAATTTCTGAGAAATCAAATTCACTAACAAGGTTCTCTTTCGCTTCATCCTCAGTTTTTGAAGCACGAATAACACGAATAACTTCATCAATAATATCAATAGCTTTTCTAAGACCTTCTAAGATGTGTGCACGTGCTTTTGCTTTTTCAAGGTCAAATATTGTACGACGAATAATAATTGTTTTACGGTGATTAACAAAATGTTTTAGTATATCTATAATTCCAAAGATGCGAGGCTCTTGATTCAATATAGATAACATGATAATACCAAATGTTGTTTGCATCTGAGTTTGCTTGAACATATTATTTAAAATGATTTCACTCATTGCATCTTTTTTAAGCTCTATAACAACACGAATACCTTCACGGTCTGATTCATCACGAATTTCTGAAATACCATCAATAAGCTTATCTTTTACAAGGTTAGCTATGTTTTCTATTAAACGAGATTTGTTTACTTGGTATGGAAGTTCATCTACAACAATAATCTCTTTTTTACCTTTTTGTTCTATATGAGTTTTTGCACGAACTTTAATACGTCCGCGACCTGTCTCATATGCATCCATAATACCTTTTTTACCAAAAATAGTACCACCTGTTGGAAAATCAGGAGCAGGTATATGTTCCATTATTTCTGGAACTGTAATATTTGGATTTTCTAGTAGTGCTTTTAGTGCATTTAATACTTCTTTTGGATTATGTGGCGGTATATTAGTAGCCATACCAACAGCAATACCACTTGAACCGTTTATAAGAAGGTTAGGTACACGTGTAGGCATAACCTCAGGCTCTTTTGTCGTAGCATCGTAGTTATCTATCATGTCTACAGTGTTTTTTTCTAAATCTTTTAAAAGCTCACCGGCATATTTAGTCATACGAGCTTCCGTATAACGCATTGCTGCCGCAGAGTCACCATCTATTGAACCAAAGTTACCTTGACCATCAACTAATTCCATTCTCATAGAAAAGTCTTGTGCCATACGAACTAGGGCATCATATACAGCAGTATCACCGTGTGGGTGGTACTGACCTATAACATCACCGACTATACGTGCAGATTTCTTATACTTTGCACCATGTGATAAGTTTAGTTTATCCATTGCGTAAAGGATTCTTCTGTGAACCGGCTTTAGTCCATCTCTTACATCAGGTAAGGCACGCCCTACGATTACACTCATTGAGTAGTCAAGATAACTATCTTGAAGTGTCTCTTCTATATTTATAGATTCTACGTTATCGTTGTTTAGCAAGTTGCTCATTTATACACCTAAATAAAAAATAATTTTATGTATTCTATCTCATAGTCCCTTAAGTTAATTGTAAATGAAAAATAATTTATTTATAAATATGATAAAAAATTAACTGATTAAAAAATAATCATTATAGTGAATAAATTGTAGGTTGATTAGTGTACAATTTTGTCAGTTTAAAATTATTAGGAGTTAAAATGAATAAGTGGATAAAGATAGCGATGCTGCTATTACCGACA
>JAPHSI010000045.1 GCA_026193155.1 Sulfurimonadaceae bacterium
ATTGATATTATTCTCTTACAAACTTTTTGCATGTGCTACATGTGCATTAATGGTGCCGACGGCGGAGGTAACTATTAATCTAAATATTGAAAATAAAACCCTGAAAAATATAGATTTTTTATGGACTTTTTCAGATATCTATACAAAAGAAATAACTACACAATACGATAAAAATAAAAACAATAAACTTGACGCAGATGAATTAGACACTATTTTACAAATTAAAAATAATTATCTAACAAAAAAAGATATGTTGACAAATATCAAACTAACAAGTGCTGATGAAAATATCACAACTATACAAACAAAATTTAAAAATATGGAACTTAGTGTAGAAAATGAAAATCTTATATACAAATTCACTACAGCAGATATGAGCTTTTCTCTACAAGATAAATCAAAGTTGTCTATTGTCTTTGAAGATAACGAAGATTTTTTTAGTTTTATTGTAACTAATCTAAAAGTTTCAAGTGATAACTTATACTATCAAGAGAACCTTTATCTCTTCACTGCAAATATTGTTTTTAGCTATACACCCTTTGTAAAAACAATAACAACACAAAAAGATAAAAATAGCACCGAAGAAAAACCTCTTTTGCTTAAAGAACAAAACATTGATCCTCAAGCAAAAAAAATACAGAAAAAAGAACTTACTCAAGAAAATATTTTAAAAGATAGTATCAATAAGATCAAATCTTTGTTTGAACAAATTAAAGATGAAAAAAATCCTTTAACATACATAGCACTCCTTTTATTCGCATATATGTATGGAGTAGTTCATGCATTGGGTCCTGGTCATGGGAAAACATTAGTAGCAAGTTATTTTTTAACAAATGAAAGATCATACACAAAAGCATTATTTATATCTCTTGCAATTGGTATTGTTCATACATTTTCAGCTTTTTTACTTACTGTAGCTATATACTTTTTTCTTGATGTATTATTCGCTCAGTTTGTAGATAATGCAGTATTTTATACTACAAAAATATCAGCCCTTATTATTATATTTATAGCCTTATATCTTCTTATGCAAAAATATAAAGTATATAAAGAGTTACAAAACCCTATCTATTCTTTTTCAACTACTGAGCATCCAAAGAGTTGTGGATGTGGTTCATGTAAAGTTGATAAAAATTCTACAGATGCAGCACTAATAATTTCAGCGGGACTTATTCCATGCCCCGGTACTATCACCATATTTATATTCTCACTCTCATTGGGATTATATTATGCTGGATTTTTGTCTGCTCTTGTTATGAGTCTTGGTATGAGTACAATAATATTTTTCTCTGCTATTTTAAGTGTATATTTACGTAAAAAAACGTCCAATGCAAATATGGGTTTAAAAAAGTTTCTAGACTATGGAAGTTTATTTATTATCCTTATTCTTGGATTTATTTTACTATTTACATAATAAATTTATGAATTATTTCCCCATGTTATTTTACCACCATAGTAACCAAGGATTATTACATTTATTCCTGTTACAAGTATAATAAAATGATAGATAATTCCAAGAAAAGAACTACTAAAAACTATATTTGGGTTGTTTATATATATTGCAATTGCGACTAAACCTAACAATAAAGTAATTACAGATACAACTATTTTTATAATAAAAGGTTTTTTATTAGATAAAGAGTAGTTTACCCACCAACTTAATAAACCAGGTAACATGGCTAATAAACCCATAATTGTTGCTGCTAAAAAAGTATAATATATAACTATTGCATAATTTTCTTTGAAAGTAAACAAAAATAGTAAATCAAATAACGAAGCATAGATATGTAGCACTATTGGGAAGTGGACTACCATAGGGTGTGGATGATATTTTTTATACCATATTCTCAACTTTTCTTGATAAACTTTATTTGAGTTTTTTTTATCTTCTTCTAAAGTTGCAACTATATTAAAATCATCAAAAACTTCATCTGAATGTGGAGCATTGGACATCATAGATGTTAAGTCTAGCCCAGCATTATGCATCCCTTGATGCTCACCATTTTTCCACATCAAACTATCTGTAACATCATAAACTTTGCCCTTAAATGCAACATACGCCTTAGCACCGTCTTTTCCATTATAAAGCTTAAGTTCATTTTTAGTCATTGAGAAATCCTTGTTAATTCAAGAGTACATATTATACTACTACTTTAAAACTTATCTAAAACTATTTTTTTATATTTAATTTTATTCTACAAGAGGATTTATAATAACATACTTTCTATGTTAATAAGCATCTATTAACGATATAAAAGATAAAATTCCACAATATATAAGTCCTCTAAAATATGGAGTTTTAACACATTATGGCACTAATAGATCTTTTAAACATATCCAAACATTATGAAGCACAAAAGATTTTAACTGAAATAAATTTTCATGTAGATGAGGGTGAACGTATAGTTATTATTGGAAAAAACGGTAGTGGTAAGTCTACACTTATGAAGATAGTTAACGGTACTTTAGAGCAAGATGAAGGTGAGAGAATCATACGTCAAAACTTAGAAGTAAAAATGCTTGACCAACGTCCCATATTTAAAGCTGAACATAATGTAAGAGAAGCCGTTGAAGCAGGACTTAGTGAAATAAATAAAGCTAAAAAGAGATACGACGAGTTATCACATCTTATAGCTGAAGATTTTGAAAATAAAAAACTCATAGATGAGCATGAAAAACTATCTAAGTATATAGAACATCACTCTGCATGGAATTTAGATGATAAAATTGAACGTATAATCCAACATTTTGATTTAAAACAATATGAAAATAAAAATATAAACCTTTTAAGCGGTGGTGAACAGCGTCGTGTTGCTCTTGCCTCACTCCTTTTACAAAAACCTGATATCTTACTTCTTGATGAGCCTACCAATCACCTTGATGTATATATGGTAGAATTTTTAGAACAGCTTCTTTTAAAAGAACGCTTTACACTTGTATTTATATCACATGATAGATATTTTATAGACAAGGTAGCTACTAAGAGTATAGAAGTTGAAGATGAAAAGCTTAGACAATATAGCGGCGGTTATTCTGATTATCTTACACAAAAAGCTGAATACCTTAGAACTCTTCAAAAACAACACGAAAACTTGCTTGGGCTTCTTAAGCGAGAAAATGAATGGTACTCCCGTGGAGTACGTGCGAGGCTTAAAAGAAATGAAGGTCGTAAAGAGCGTTTAATGGAGCTTAGAGAGTCAGCAAAAACGAACCCTGCTCAAATACGTAAAATGTCTGTTGAACTTCAACGTGAAGCTAAACACTTTAATCGTGATAAAAGTGTAAATAAACAAAAAATGCTTTTTGAAGTTGAAGATTTAGGTTTAACTCTAGGAGATAAAGAGCTATTACATGACTTTAATACACGTATACTCCAAAAAGACGTAATTGCAATAGTAGGACCAAACGGAAGCGGAAAATCGACACTTCTTAAAGCACTTCTTGGTCGTATAAAACCAACAGTTGGAAGCATAAAACAGGGTGAATTTAAAATAGGATACTTTGATCAGCATCGTGAAATGCTAGATGATGAAAAAAATCTTATAGAGACATTTTGTCCTTTTGGAGGAGACCGTGTTGAAGTTCGAGGAAAAAATATGCATGTCTACGGATATCTTAAAAATTTCCTTTTTCCTCGTGAATATTTAGATAAAAAGATAGGCATATTAAGCGGTGGAGAAAAGAATCGTATTGCTTTAGCCTTATTATTTACCAAAAATGTGGATATTCTTATACTTGATGAACCTACAAATGATTTAGATATCCCGACTATAAATATCCTTGAAGAGCAATTAACAAACTTTCCTGGTGCTGTTATTATAGTAAGTCACGATAGATATTTTGTAGATAAGATTGCCAAAAAACTATTTATCTTTAAAAAAGACAAAACTATAGAAGAGTCTTACCAAAACTACTCTGAGTACCTAGAGATAGAAAGTGAGTTAAAAGAGTTAAACGATATGGAAAAAGAGGCTTCGAGCATAAAGCCTAAAATAGAGACTAAAGAGCAAAAACCAAAGTCTCTTAAACTTACATATAAGGAAAAGATTTCTCTTGAAAAACTTCCACTTGAGATAGAGGAAATCGAAGAAAAAATAGAAGAAAAAAACAACTGTATAGCTAATCCTGATTGTTATCAAGAAATAGGTCTAAGTAAACTTGCAACTGAGCTTGAAGAGTTAGAATCAATATATGAGCAAAAAGTTGAAGAATTACTTACAATTGAAGAGAAACAAGAAGAGATACAAAACGGAGCCTAATAACTGTATAGTTTATTATGTTTTATAATTTGAGCAAGTTCTTTTGAGTATTTAGCTCGTTTTTCTGAATACATATTTAATTTTTTAACCAATTTATATGGGTTGTCTACCTTCATTTTAAGCTCTCTAAATTCATCATAAGAGCGACCAAGTGCTAAAACTTTGTAATAATCTCTAATTGAATCTGCAATAGTTTTATACTTTTTTACATATATTATTTTATTCCCTCTTTTCTGTATAGCGGGGACTCTTGGTTCGTTTTTATTGAATGACCACACTCCAAAAAGATTATTTGCTACTTTTGTAAAACGTGATGTAGCCCATCCACTCTCAATAGCAGCTTGAGCTATAGCTATACTTTTTGGATGTGGCTTGACTTTTTTTAGTAAATCTTGATGATTTTTTGCTTTGTATGCTTGCATATATCTATTTACATAAGAGTTTTGTGTTTCATTGTTGTCTATATATTTTTTGAGAGTTTTATATTTTTGATTAAGTTCATTATAAACTTTGTCAACAGCAGGAACTACAAGCTTGAAAAAGTTTTGTTTTTTAATTTTTATATCATCGGCAGATATATAAATTGGGAAAACTAGCCCAAGAAAAAGAGCTAATTTTAAAATTTTTGTTTGCAAATTACTTTCTAACTTCTTTTAAAGTATCTGCTATTAAAAATGCTAATTCTAAAGATTGGTCAGCATTTAAACGAGGGTCACAATGTGTATGGTAGCGAGAACTTAAATCCTCTTCTGTTACAACAAAAGAACCACCTATACACTCAGTTACGTTTTTACCTGTCATCTCTAAATGCACACCGCCACCGTATGTACCTTCAGATTTATGAACTTGGAAAAATTGTTTCATCTCTTTTAAAACTGAATCTACAGGACGAGTTTTAAAGTTATTAGATGATTTTATAGTATTACCGTGCATTGGATCACATGACCAAAGTACATTTAAGCCTTCACGCTCAACAGCACGAATAAGTTTAGGCATACCATCACCTACTTTATCTGCACCCATACGAACAATAACATTTAATCTTCCCGCTTCATTTTTAGGATTTAATACATTTGCAAGTTTGATTAAATCTTCAGGGTCCATAGATGGTCCTGCCTTAATTCCTATAGGATTGTTTATACCCTTCATATACTCAACATGTGCACCGTCAAGCTGACGAGTTCTATCCCCAATCCAAACCATATGTGCAGCAGTATTGTACCATTCACCGCTAAGTGAGTCTTTTCTAGTAAATGCTTCTTCATATGGAAGTAAAAGAGCTTCATGTGATGTATAAAAATCCGTCTCACGTAAATTTCTATATGTTTTTGAGGTAATTCCACATGCTTGCATAAATTTTAAAGATGTCTCAATCTCTTCTGCAAGTTTTTCATACTGTTCACTTACTTCACTTTTATGAGCAAAATCTAAATTCCATTGATGAACTTTATGTAAATCAGCCATACCACCCGTTGCAAAAGCACGAAGTAGATTTTGTGTAGCTGAAGCTTGATTATAAGCTTTGATCATACGCTCAGGATCCGGTACACGTGCTTCTTTAGTGAAGTCAACACCGTTAATAATATCACCACGGTAAGAATCAAGAGTTACTCCGTCAAATGTTTCAGTATCTGATGAACGCGGCTTAGCAAACTGACCGCCTAAACGACCAACTTTTACAACAGGTACACCACCTGCATATGTCATCACGACTGCCATTTGCATTAAAACTTTAAAAGTATCGCGAATATTATTTGCATGAAACTCACTAAAACTCTCAGCACAGTCTCCACCTTGAAGTAAAAATGCATCTCCGCGAACAACATCTGCCAATTGTTCTTTTAATCTTTTTGCTTCCCCTGCAAATACTAGTGGCGGGTAAGTTTTTAATTCTGCAAGAACTTTATTTAACTGTTCTTTGTCTTGATATGTTGGTTGTTGTAAAATTGGTTTACTTCTCCAGCTCTCTGGCGTCCAAATACCCATATTTAATTACCTTATTTTATTATTTTTGTAATTTTATCTAAAAGTACCTAAGTTATACTTTAGAATTTTAAGTAAAGAGGATTAATTTTATCTTAAATCCTTTATTATCTATAAAGCTTAAAATTGTATAATTTCAACAAATAAAATTTACAGATAAAGAAATTTCACAATGGCAATAAATGAATTAAAACCTCTTCTGGATGAGTTATGCTTAAATATTAACGGCTTTCTCAATGAGAACGGTGATATAACAAAAGAACATTTAGCTGAATTTTTAAAAAATTCTGCCAAGTTAATATCTGATATTTCTGATAATGATTTAAGTTCTTACAATTCAGATAAGAATTTACTTGCTGATAACTATAGAAATATTGCAAAAGATTGTTTAACATCATATGAGCAAACAAGTAATCAAATTTCAAAACTTTCTAAAAAGCATAAAGAAGCTATAGACGCATGTGATATAGAACCTATAGATTTACCAAAAATAACTTCAAAATTTAATGAGATTCAAGATCATATGATAGACGAAGTTGCTAAGGCAAACTTCATTATTTCCGAACTTTCTACTCAAATAAAAGATTTAGAAGAAAAATCAAACCTTGATCCACTTACAAAAATATATAATAGAGGTGCACTAAACACCTACTTGAACGAGATGTGTGAGAATGCTAATGAAAAATATGAGGCTCATCTTTTAATTATTGATATTGATGACTTTAAACAAATCAATGATGAGTTTGGTCATATTGCAGGAGATAAAATACTCATATACATTGCTAAAATACTTAAAAAGACTCTAAGGGATGGAGACAAAGTGTTTAGATTTGGTGGGGAAGAATTCATTGTCATTCTTAACAGGATTAAAGATGCACAATGTATGACTATATCAAACAGACTTTTAAGACTTGTAAGTGATAATAAATTAATTTACAAAGGTAATAATATCGGCGTAACAATAAGCATTGGAGCTACAAAACTTAAAGTCGGCGACACTCCTGATTCATTTATTACAAGGGCAGATAAAGCTTTATATAAATCCAAACACTCAGGAAAAAATAAAATATCTACGGAGCCTATATAAGATATGGATATCAACTATTTTGATATTATTGCATGTGCAATAATTTTACTTTTAGGATTAAAGGGAATTCTAAATGGGTTTTTTAAAGAAGTCTTTGGTTTACTGGGAATTATAGGTGGTATATTTATCGCTTCAAGATTTGGTCCTGAAGTTGGAGAATACTTAAATAGTCTGATTTTCAATTTTGATAATCAAGGGGCTATTAGTTTCACAGGGTTTTTAGTTACACTAGCTATATTTTGGCTTCTAATGATAAGTGCAGGAATAGCATTTAAGCAACTTAGCAAGATGAGCGGTCTTGGTATGTACGACAGAATTCTAGGTTTTGTTTTTGGTGCCAGTAAGTTTTTTCTAATTACGGCAGTAATTGCACATGCAATCTATAATGTAAATTCGTTAAGACCAACGGTAGATTCTGCAATGCAAAATTCATTTTTGTTTCCTATCCTTACTAAGACAGGTTCTGTTATTATGAAAATAGATCCCGTATCAATTAGTGATGATATCAACGATACAATTAATAATGCTACCAAAACTATAGAAAAACAAACTCAAAATATGATTGATAAAAAAGCAAAAGAGATTGCTGATGATGTTAATCAGCAAATAACAGAACAAATTAAAACTAATCATAAGGAGATATTTAGTGAGTAACATTTCAACAAACTTTTCCGAACGTACAGTTGAGTATAATAAATTATTAGAAGATTTTAAAAATCTTCTTAAAAAAAACAATCTAAAATTCACCATCCAAAGAGAGGTGATATTAGAATCTTTATATAACTCTAATGAGCATCTGACTCCGGAATCTTTACATCAAATTTTACAAAAGAAATACTCTGAATTAAAAATTGGTATTGCAACTGTTTATAGAACTCTTTCACTTCTTGAGGATTCTAAAATGGTAACATCTTTATCATTTGGTGCACAAGGTAAAAAGTATGAACTTGGTGCTAAAAACCACCATGATCATCTTATCTGTACAAGATGTGGAAATATAACTGAATTTGTAGATGAGCAAATAGAAGTTAGACAACATAAAATTGCTGATGAGCTAGGCTTCAAGATGCAAGACCATTCTATGCAGATATATGGCATATGCAAGAATTGTCAAGAAAATGAAAATAAATAATTAAGGAAAAATATTGGCTTTTGAAAATAAATTTATACAACAAAGAATACAAAAAGCACAAACACTAAAAGAAGCAGGATACAATCCTTATTCTAATAATTCAAAAAGAAATACAACTATTTTAAAATATTTAAATGTAAATCAAGATATTGAAAATAAAGAAGACAAGCGTGATGAAAACCGCCATTATATTGTTAGTGGACGTATTAAACTACAACGTATTATGGGTAAAGCCAGTTTTATAAAAATTGAAGATGAAAGCGGTATGCTTCAAGTATATGTAGCACGTGACAACCTTCCTGAAGGTTTTTATAACGATATATTTAAGAAAAATATTGAAGTTGGTGATATTGTAGAAGTCGAAGGTTACCCTTTTGTAACAGGAAAAGGTGAACTCTCACTACATGCAAATGATCTTAAACTTTTAACAAAAGCTATAGCTCCATTACCTGAAAAATTTCACGGTGTAACTGATAAAGAGATTAGATATAGAAAAAGATACCTAGACCTAATAATGAATTCAGAAGTTAGAAAGACTTTTCAAATCCGTTCACGTGTTATATCTTTAACTCGTCACTTTTTTGAGGACAAAGGTTTCTTAGAAGTTGAAACACCTATGATGCATCCAATAGCAGGTGGAGCTAATGCGAAACCTTTTGTTACACATCACAACGCACTTGGAATTGACAGATACTTAAGAATTGCACCTGAGCTTTATTTAAAACGTCTTATAGTAGGTGGATTTGAAGCTGTATTTGAGATTAACCGTAACTTTAGAAATGAAGGTATGGATGCTACACATAACCCTGAGTTTACATCTATAGAATTTTACTGGGCATATAAAACTTACAGAGATTTAATAACAATTACAAAAGAGTATTTTGAATATCTTTTTGAACACTTAGACCTTCCAAAACGTCTTCCTTATGGAGATATGGAAGTAGATTTCGATGAGTTTTCTGAAATCCCTCTAATTGAATCTTTAACAACAATAGGTGGTGTTCCCTCTGATATAGTTAACGATAAAGAAAAGATACTAGATTATTTAAGAAGTAAAAATCTTGAAGCAGATGCGAATATGACACTTGGTTATTTACAAGGTGAACTGTTTGATGAATTTGTTGAAGAAAAACTAATCAACCCAACTTTCATAACTGAATATCCTGTTGATTTATCTCCTTTGGCTAGAAGAGACGATGAAAACCCTGAAATAACTGAAAGATTTGAGCTGTTTATTGCAGGTCGTGAAATCGCAAATGCATTTAGTGAGCTTAATGACCCAGTTGATCAACATGAGCGTTTTGTTGCACAAGGTGCGGCAAAAGAAGGTGGTGACGATGAAGCCCATGAGATGGATATGGACTTTGTAGATGCACTAAGTTACGGTATGGCCCCAACTGCAGGACAAGGTATAGGCATAGACAGACTTGTAATGCTCCTTACAAACGAACACAGCATCCGTGACGTACTTCTTTTCCCTGCGATGAAACCTATTGCTGAAACACCTTCTGCAGAAGAGATAGAAGAAAAATAATTCCCACTATTTTAAAGCTTAATAATATAATAAATTGTTATTAAGCTTATTAAATATTTTAAAACACTTATTACTATTCAGTCATTTATTATCATTTTTTTTGTATAATCGCCTCATTTAATTTTACAAGGAATTTTGTAACATGAGTTTTTTACAAGAATTTGATAAAGATATTTTCGATTTATGCGAAAAAGAGCTAGAAAGACAAACTGACCACTTAGAAATGATTGCTTCTGAGAACTTCACACTTCCTGCTGTTATGGAAGCTATGGGTTCTGTATTTACAAATAAATATGCCGAGGGTTACCCTGCAAAACGTTACTACGGTGGTTGTGAATATGCAGACGGTGTTGAACAGTTAGCAATTGACCGTGCGTGTGAGCTTTTTGGATGTAAATTTGCAAATGTACAACCACACTCTGGAAGCCAGGCCAATGCTGCCGTTTATGCGGGTTTACTACAGGCAGGTGACAAACTTTTAGGTATGGATTTAAGTCATGGCGGTCACTTAACTCATGGTTCAAAACCTAGTTTTTCGGGTCAAAACTATTCAAGTTTTACTTATGGTGTTGAGCTTGACGGTCGTATGGACTATGATAAAATCATGGAAATAGCAAAAGCCGTTAAACCAAAAATTATAGTTTGTGGTGCTTCTGCATATGCTCGTGAAATAGACTTCAAAAAATTCCGTGAAATAGCTGACGAGGTTGGAGCTATTATGTTTGCAGATATAGCTCACGTTGCTGGATTAGTTGCAGCAGGCGAGCACCCTAGCCCGTTTCCTCATGCACATGTAGTAACAACTACAACTCATAAAACTCTTGCTGGCCCAAGGGGTGGTATGATTATGACTAATGATGAAGAAATTGCTAAGAAAATGAACTCGGCAATCTTCCCTGCACTTCAAGGTGGGCCTTTAGTTCATGTTATTGCTGCTAAAGCTGTTGGTTTTAAGCATAACCTGAGTCCTGCTTGGAAAGAGTATGCCAAACAAGTAAAAGCAAATGCTAAAGTTTTAGCTGATGTACTTATTAAACGCGGTTATGATGTTGTAAGTGATGGAACAGATAACCACCTGGTATTAGTTAGTTTTGTCGGTCGTGAAATATCAGGTAAAGATGCAGATGCAGCACTTGGTAACGCTGGTATCACAGTAAACAAGAATACTGTTCCAGGTGAGACAAGAAGCCCGTTCGTAACTTCAGGTATCCGTGTAGGTTCACCTGCTCTTACAAGCCGTGGTATGAAAGAAAAAGAATTTGAATTAATTGCAAATAGAATGGCTGATGTTTTAGATGATATTAGTAACACTGAGATACAAGCTAAGATAAAAGAAGAGTTAAAAGAATTAGCTCAAAATTTTGTTATTTACAATCAATCAACTTATTAAAAAACAAATAAAAAGGGATAATTTATATGACTGCAATGGATATGAAACTTATAAAGATGCTTACAGATCACTACTGGGAAAAAAGTGATTCTGTAGTTGATAAAATTTCGTTTAAAGGACGGACTTTTTATAATAAATTTAAAAAAATAAATGCTCCTTTAAATGCACAAGTCATCAATAAACATCTAAAAGGTGAAATTACTGTTGCTCACTCTTTGGTAAATTC
>JAPHSI010000042.1 GCA_026193155.1 Sulfurimonadaceae bacterium
AAAGCATTTGAAGAAGAAGATACTATAGTTATGGTTGCTCTTAGGGCAGAACAAATAAAAGAATATAACGCATCCTCTAGTATGTTTGAAACTCTATATGAAAAATCATCAAAAAAAGAGTATTTATATCGTTCATTACAAAATGCATTGTTAGCCAAAGAGTATAACAAAGTTGTTGCTAAAGTAGATGACGTTACAAATGGTTCTTTTGAAGATTTTAATTTAGTTCGTATGAAGATTTTTGCTTTGATAAATTTAAACAGATTAGAAGAAGCAAAAACAATATCGATAATGTTAGTAGATAAGTCTCAAGAAGTTGATGATTACATACTTGTAAGTGATATATATGTAAAACTTTCAAAATATGATACGGCATTAAAATATCTTGAGAGTGCTTATGCTAAAGATTACAATGAAAAAATTTTAGATAAAATTTCTGTTATCCTTTATGTCAATTTAGATAGAAAAAAGGATGCGATAGCACACCTTGAAACTCATGCAAAAGTACATGGATGCTCCAAAGTTATTTGTAATAGACTACTTAGTATTTACAGTAATGAAAATAATATTGAGTCTTTGCTTAGAATCTATCTCAAGCTTTATGAAATAGATAAAAAAGATCAAATAGCCAGAAAAATTGTACAAATATACGGATATACTAAAGATTATATAAAACTCATATCTTTCTTAGAAAAAAATGCTACGGATGATAAACTTCTTCTGCAGATGTATATACAAGTAAAAAACTACAAAAAAGCCGCTCCTTTAGCAGAAAAACTATTTGATGAGACAGCAGAGATATCTTATCTTGGACAGAGTGCTATTTTTGAATATGAAGGTTCTGAAAATAAAAATGACTCTAAAATGCATAAGCGTGTTATTGAGAGATTGAAGAATGTAATTTTGATAGAGCCAAAAGCCCTATATTTTAATTATCTTGGTTATTTGTTAATAGATCATTCTATAGATATAAAATTAGGCATGAGTTATATCGATAAAGCTTTAAAGGAAGAACCAGATTCAGCATATTATTTGGATTCTAAAGCTTGGGGTTACTATAAACTTGGGCAATGTAAAAAATCTTACAACCTTATAAAAAAAGTTATAAAAATGGATGGTGGGGACGAAAAAGAGGTTCAAGACCATTATAAAAAAATAAAAAAATGTAAACAAAAAAAACAAACTAAAGCAAAGAGAAAGGCAAAGAAAACTAAATGATTTTAGATGATATTATTAAAAAAACAAAAGAAGACTTAGTAAAGAGAGAAAAAGAGTTTTCACTTGATTGGTTAGGACGCTCATTAGCATTTAACGCTAGGCAACCAAGAGATGTAATACCTTATATAAAAGCGACAGAAGATGACCCGTATAGAATTATCTCTGAAGTTAAAAAGGCTTCCCCTTCAAAAGGTGTAATTCGTGAAGACTTTGATCCTCTCGCTATTGCTCAATCATATGAAAGAGGAGGGGCAAGTGCAATATCGGTACTAACTGAACCTCACTTTTTTCAGGGTAATTTGGAATATCTTGCAGGAATAAGAAGATATGTAGGTATTCCACTTCTAAGAAAGGATTTTATAGTATCAAAATATCAAATTCTTGAAGCATTAGTACATGGGGCTGACTTTATTTTACTTATTGCCGCAGCTTTATCTAAAAGTGAGTTAAAAGAACTTCTTGGTTATGCAAGACATTTAGGAATGGAAGCTTTGGTTGAGGTACACGATAAACCTGATTTAGTAAAAGCTATATATGCCGGGAGTGATATTATAGGTATTAACCACCGAAATCTTCAGACTTTTGAGATGGATATGAACCTTTGTTATGACCTAATACCTCTTATTCCAAACGGTAAAATCATTGTTGCTGAGAGTGGTATATATGAACACGGACAACTTGAAGATTTATCTAAAGCCGGTGTAGATGCTTTCTTGGTAGGTGAATCGTTAATGCGTCAAGAAAATGAAGAAGAGGCCTTAAGAAAGCTTAAAAACGGGTAAGCATTAGCGCGATTGAGAGTCTTGTTTATTTAAATTATATTCTTGAATAAACTCTCTCGCATTGTCACCCCTCCAGAATTCTGCTAGTCCAATTAATCCGTCTACAAGATAACGTGTATTGTATCCTTTTAGTTTTAAAAAGGTACGAGCCATAATTGCTCGGTCTTTATGTGGACAAGCAGTAACTATAATTTTTGATTTATCCAGTTCGTTTAAACGTTTTGGCAGTTCATTAATTGGGATATTAACTGATGCCGGCATATGCCAAGCTTCATATTCTTCTTTAAATCTAATATCTACAAGTTGTGCTTTTTTCTCTTCGAGTAACACTGTTAGCTCTACGCTATTGATTTTCATTGCTTTACGCTCTTCATAGGTAAAACTTTTCAGATACTCATTATAATTTATCTCTGTGTTTTCAGCAAAAAGAAATACTACACAAAAACCTAATATTGGTAAAATATTTTTCATTGAAGTTCCTTTCTTTTAAACATACTTACTTATATAGGCGTGTTATGCCAAGGCCCGTATCAATATCATATCCTTCTTTTGCCCAACCTTTAAGACCATCTTTTAGATTAATAGCATTTTTATACCCTAGCTTACGCAAGGTCTGAGCTGCAAGTGCACTTCGGAAACCACCACGGCAGTAAGTAACAATTAGAGCATCTTTGTTCTTAATTTTATTAAGAACTTCAAACTCTAAACTTCCTCTAGTTATAGCATAATGATCATCTGCAAAAATTTCTCCTTCTGCTCGTTGGTTAATTTCCCTGACATCCAAGAGTATGATGTTTTTACCTTCATCTAACATTTTTTTGAGCTCTCTAGAGTCAATTTCACCAGTTTCTTGTTTAGCCTGATTAACAAGCTTATTAGTTTCAGGATGACCAGCTAAGAGGATATTAGCTTGACCTATAATTACAAGGAATAAAATTTTTAAAATTTTGTGTTTCATTAGTGCTTCTTAAGCCAATAATTTTTTAGCACACTCGTTTATACGTTTTCCATCTGCTAAGCCTGCTAGTTCTTTAGAAGCAGACCCCATTACTTTTCCAATGTCTTTCATACTTTCTGCACCTACATTTGAGATTATATTTTTTAAAGCATCCTCAAGTTCATTGTCACTAAGTTGTTTTGGAAGGTATATCTCGTATTCAGAAATTTCTTCTTGCTCTTTTGCTACTAAATCATCACGCCCGGCTTTTGTATATTGGTCAATAGAATCGTTTCTGCTTTTTACTTGTTTTTGTATAATTTTTATAATATCATCATCACTCAATTCTTTTCTTTCATCTACTTCAACTTGTTTAAAAGCAGATGTTAAAAGACGTAAGGCATCTCTTTTTTTTACATTTTTGCTTTTCATTGCTTCTTTTAAATCTTGGTTAATTGTATTTCGTAAACTCATAAAAATCCTTTGGAACTATATTTGCTACAATTATATCTAAATAAGAGATTTGATTAAAGAGAATAAATGCTAAGAAAATATTTAACATTTTTCATGCTAATATATGCTATACTACTTTTGAGTGGGTGTACAGCTGAATTGACTAAGCCTGAGATAGATTTCAAACCGCCAAAGTATGTAGAGCAGATGCCTCCTAAAGAGGATAAACAGGATTTTGCGTCTACAGGAAGCATATTTGGTCAGGGTGATAATCCTCTGTTCTCAGATCATAAAGCTATGCACGTAAATGATATAGTCACAGTGGAAATATCTGAGAATGCTGCAGCTTCTAGCAGTGGTTCAAAAGATTTAAGTAAAGATGATAGTACTAATTTGGGTGGTGGTGTTTTTGCTTCTACAGGAGGCAGTTCTCATGTTGATAAATATATAGGAAAAGTTAACGGTGTCACTGATGTTGGTTTTAGCGCGACAACAGCTAATGCTTTTTCAGCTGCTGGCAGTGCTTCAAAAGATGCTTCTTTTTCTACAACAATCTCGGCTAGAATTGTTAAAGTAATGATAAATGGAAACTACTTTATCTCTGGAAAAAGAGAGATATTAGTTGATGACCAAAAGCAAATTATCCAAATAAGTGGTGTTATTCGTCCGTATGATATTGATCAGTACAATAAAATCAGTTCAACTCAAATGAGTGATGCTAAAATTTTATATAAAACGCAGGGGGATATAGATCGTGCAACAGAACAAGGATGGGGCTCAAAAGCTCTTCAAGCAATTTGGCCTTTTTAGTTTAACGTTAATACTTAGTTCATCACTTCTTAGCGGAGGTTCTTTTGAAGACTTCAAACGCTCTCAAGCAGATAGTTTTAAAAAATATAAAGATGAAAGAGATGTAGCTTTTAATAAGTTCTTAAAAGCTCAATGGAAAGCATATAGCGCCAAAAAAGGTGTTGATATCTATGAAGAACCAAAACCTGTTAAAATCCCAAAAGCAAAACCTAAAAAAATCAAAAAAGTTGGTCCTAAAGTTAATATAAAAGTTCCTAAAACAAAAATAACTAAAAAACCTGTAATAAAAGAAAAACCTATTGTTAAACAAAAAGAAAAACTTGAAGAAAAAATAGTAATTACTCCAAAACCTAAAGAGCCTGTCAAAATTGTTAAAAAAGATATTAATTTTGATTTTTTTGGTACAGCACTTGGTTTTAATATTTCAAAAGGTGTAAAAAGTGCAAATTTTTATCCAAGAAATCAAGAAGGTATAGCAAATTATTTTGATACTGTAGCTTCAAGTGAATATACTGAATTAATAGAAGAAGTACAAAAAGTAAAAGAAGATTTAAAACTTAATGATTGGGGTGTTTATCTTTTAGTCCTGGAATTATCAAAACATGTTTATGATATTGATGATAATTCAAAGTTGTTGTCTTGGTTTATTTTCAATAAACTTGGTTATGCCGTAAAAGTAGGACTGGCTAAAAAACATGTTGTTTTATTGCATTATTCAGATAAAATAATTTATTCTACTCCAAATTATAGTTTTTCCAAGAATAAGTTTTATGTAGTTTCAAACTATGCAAAAGGGAGTGTAGGAAGACTATATTCTTATGAGCAAAATTATCCAGGAAGTGATAAGCCTCTTGATTTATCTTTAAAAAACTTACCTGAATTTGCACAAAATATAAAAAGTAAAAAACTTGGTTTTAAAGAGGCAGGAAAAGATTTTACAGTATCTTTTAACTATAATCAAAATATTATAGATTTTATGGGTACATATCCACAAGCTGATTACGATACTTTTTTCAACGCACCGTTGCAAGAAGAAACATATAAACAACTTGCAGAAGCTATCAAAAAACATGTAGATGGCAAAAAGATGAGTGAAGCTCTCAATTTTGTATTGCATTTTGTTCAGAAATCATTTAAATATCAAATGGATAATCAACAGTTCGGTCGTGAGAAAGTCATGTTTGCACAAGAAACATTATATTATGATAAATCAGATTGTGAAGATAGAGCTGTACTTTTTTCATACCTTATAAAAGAGTTGTTTGGAGTAGGTGTAGTTGGTGTGAAGTATAAAGATCATATGGCAACTGCACTTTATATACCTATGGATGGTGATTCTGTAAAAGCCGGTTCAAAAAGATTTGTAATAGCTGATCCGACATACATTAATTCTAGTGTTGGGCAAAGTATGCCCAAATATAAACCAAAAAAACCGGAGAGTTTTATTGTTGTAAAAAATAATTAATAAAATGCTTTAGGGGAAAAACAAAGTACTTTGTAAGTTTTATACAGATAACATAACACATTTAAATATAAAAGGGAATAGATGCAGGAATATGTGTTGAAAAACGATGATTTTTTAGTTTCTCAAACTGATGAGAAAGGTAAAATATTATTCGCAAACGATGATTTTTGTAAAATCGCTGGATATACTTTAGAAGAGATGATAGGTAAACCTCATAATATAGTAAGACATCCTGATATGCCAAAGGCAGCTTTCAAAGATTTATGGGAGACTGTACAAAGGGGTTCTATTTGGACAGGTTATGTTAAAAACAAAACTAAAGATGGTGGTTTTTATTGGGTGTTTGCAACTGTATATCCTATGAAAGATTCAAAAACAAACGAAACTAGATATATGTCATGTAGAAGAAAGCCTTCAAGAGAAGAAATTGAAACAGCTGAAACATTATATAAAACATTAAGATAATACGGGGAAGTAATAAAATGAATAACATTCAAAAAAATATAATAATATCTGCACTATTTTTTGTCTCTATAATATCTTTATTTATTATGGATTCAAGTATAGTACATGCTATATTAATACTAGTGACTTTTGCAGTAGTTATGATACTAAATACTCAATCAGGATCTAAGTCCTCAAGTGGATTAGATAAAAAAAGATTGGAATTAATCGAGTTGATGGAGTTTAAAAGAAATAAAGTAGATATCAACAAGAATGCAACAGATCAAGCAGAAATAAACTTTAATAAAATTGTAACGAGTTATCAAAATGCAGTTCTTGATGATACAAAAGTTGCAGGTGAGATGGTTTTACTAGCTGATAAAGTAGCGAAAGGTCACTACTCGTGTAGAGTTGATGCTGATACTAAAACCCCTTATGTACATGTATTAAGAAACAGTATGAATAATCTTATAAACTCTTCTGAAGTAAATATAGATATAGCTATAGCAACACTTCAAAAATTTGCAGAGGGTGATTTTTCTGCGAGAAGTGAAGTTCATGTTGAAGCAAAAATGGCTGATCTTTTAAACAATATTAATCTACTAGGTGAAGCTCTTCAAAATATGGAGAGTGAAAATGAAAACAGTAAGAATCATATTTTAGAGACATCGGATAAACTTAACACGACTGTTGATGACATTACAAACACGACTATTATAGAACTGAAAAATATGATTACCAATACTGTAAATAGAATACATAGTGTATCTGATAATGAAAATGATATGGTTGACAACCTTCAAACACTAGTCGGTAATGCCAATGAAACAAAAGAGATACTTGCAACAATAGGTGATATAGCTGATCAAACAAATCTACTTGCATTAAATGCTGCTATAGAAGCTGCTCGTGCCGGTGAACATGGTCGTGGGTTTGCCGTAGTTGCAGACGAAGTTAGAAAACTTGCAGAGAGAACACAAAAAAGTTTATCTGAGACATCTGCTACAACAAATGTGCTTATTCAATCTATATCTGATAGTTCAACGTCACTAGTTAGCAATGCTGAAGAGATAAATGATGTATCTGTGGAGATAAATAATATCAATGACAAAATGGATGAAATCATAGGTATATTAAACTCTTTAACAAAATAAAGAAATTTATTTTATTGGTAACTTTTTATAGTTACCAAATCTTTAGTAGTTATATGCTACTTTATATGTAGGATCATCTTCTTCGTAAGAACAGTGCGGACCTGCTTGTTTTAAAATAGCTTTACAATCTTTACTTAAATGTCTAAGAAGTAGATTTTTGCCCGCTTCTTCGTACTTCTTAGTTATCGCATCTATAGCTTCAACACCTGAACTATCCATTACTCTGGCATTTTTAAAGTTTATAACAACTTTTGGTGGGTCATTTGGTATATCAAAATTATCTCCAAATGTAGTAGCACTTCCGAAAAATAAGGGACCCTCAAGCTCATATACTTTTGTACCATCAGCCTCAACATTTGTTATTGCATAGATTCTTGCATGTTTCCATGCAAATACAAGTGCAGATATAATTACACCTGCTATTACAGCAACTGCTAAATCCTCTATTACGGTTATAATTGTTACAACTATCATAACAAATGCATCACTTCTTGGCATATATTTTAGGTGTGAAAAGCTTGACCACTCAAATGTACCTATACTAACCATAAACATGATACCTACTAGTACAGCTACAGGAATTACATTCAATACATCTGTAAGTGAGACTACAAGTATAAGTAGTCCAACTGCAGCTGTAAAAGATGATAAACGTCCAAGACCGCCCGAGGTATAATTAATTATACTTTGACCAATCATAGCACAACCTGCCATACCTCCAAAAAAACCACAAGTAACGTTTCCGGTACCTTGGGCTATACACTCTTTGTTAGCACTACCTCTAGTATCACTCATCTCATCTAAAACCGATAAAGTTAGAAGTGACTCTATTAAACCTACAAGTGCTACAATAATTGCATATGGTAAGACCATTAAAATAGCTTCAATATTAAAGATATACTCAGGAAAAATAAAAGAAGGCAGTTGACCTGCAAATTTTGTTAAATCAGTAAGCTCTCCAACTAAAAGAGTATTTACCCCAGTATAATAAACTACTAGAGTAATAGCTATAATAGCAATTAAACCAGAAGGTACGGCTTTTGTAAACTTTGGTAAAAAATACATAATCATCATAGTAATAAGTACTAAAATATACATAGTGTAGCCCTGATTCTCAAAGAACTTAAATTGTGCCGATGCAATTACTATTGCTAAACCATTTACAAAACCATACATTGCAGGTTGTGGAACCAAACGTATGAACTTTCCAAGTTTTAAGGCACCTATTGATATCTGGACAAGACCGGCTATTATCGTAGCTAGAAGTATGTAGTGTAGGACTCCAATAGCCAAGTCTTCTCCTGCTATTCCTGATGCTTTTAACATAGTGTTTGCTTCAAGGCTCAGACCTACAAGTACAACTGCTACGGCACCTGTTGCACCTGAAATCATACCTGGTTTTCCACCAATAAGTGCAGTAATTAGTCCTAAAATAAATGCAGTGTATAAGCCGACTATTGGGCTTACTTCTGCTATAAAACTAAATGCAATTGCCTCAGGAACAAGTGCAACTGCAACAACTAGACCTGAAAGAATATCGTTTTTTACATTTGATGTATCGTATTTTCTTATATCAAACAATTTGTACCTTTAAGATAGGGTATTTAAATTTCGGAATTATATCTAAATAGTTTTAAACTTTTATCTTAAGGTAAATATATTAATAATATTTAATTTATCCCCTCTTTATTAAGTTGTGAAACAATAGCTTTTATTTGTCTTCTATGGATAAATGTATGTATAAACATAAATACACTCCACTCAAAGTTATTTAGTCCATAAAACCAAGGGTGAGCTTTTTTTGCTAAAGATATGTTTTTTGGATGCTTATTTATAAACTCCTCATAATTTTTACTAAAAGTCAAAAAATCTTCCAAAGCGTTCTTCTTATTTTCAAATGGTTTTACATCTTCAATTCTTATCTCTTTTGGAAATTCTTTCTCTTGAGACAGGGTGTCTATAACGCTCATTATGCCAAAACCTGCTATTGTAAGATGCTCTAGTGCCATATTGGTTTATTTCAGCTTATTGGCAGATATTTGCTTCTACTTGCGGCGAAGTTACAAAAGAGTCTATCAAAGAAGCAAAAGAGATGATTTTTGAACTTCATATATATCCACATTTAACGCAAAAGGGTTTATTTTCTTACTATTTAAGTGCTTTCTCTCTTAGTTTATCTTTTTTGCTTTTGCCTTTACCTTTTACTGGTGCTGGACCCTTTACTTTTTTTACTGCTTCACCTGTTAATTCAAACCCCTCTATTTGCTCTCTTTTTAGTTTTATGTTTGAGCGTTTCTCTATAAGTTTAAAATGAGCCTCATTCTCGTGATTAATAAAAGATATAGCTATACCTGATTTTCCAGCTCTTGCAGTACGACCTATACGATGTATATAATCAGCAGGTGATCTTGGTAAGTCAAAATTTATTACACATGAAATATCATCAATATGAAGACCACGCGAAACTAAGTCTGTTGCAAAAAGTATACGGATTTTTTTAGACTTAAAATCTTCAAGTGTAAAGTTACGTTCGTCTTGTTCTAAATCTCCATGGAAAGATTCAGCTAAAAAGCCATGTTTACGAAATTTAGCAGCTATATTATCAGTCGCACGTTTGTTAGACATGAATACTAACACTTGCTCCAATTTCTCTTTTTTTATTAAGTGTCTTAAAAGTGGAGCACGGTTTTCATGGTTTACCTGTATAACTCTTTGTATAACACTTTCAACAGTAGGCTCTTGAGATTCAATACTAACTTCAACTGGGTTATATGTAATTCTTGAAGCGATGGAGAGCATTTTTGGAGGATATATGGCTGAAAATAAAAGGTTTTGACGCTCTTTAGGAACAGCTTCCAAAATGTAATCTAACTCCTCAGCAAATCCTAGGTCGAGCATCTTATCTGCTTCATCTAAAATTAAAAATTCAAGATGGGAGAGATTCATTTGTTTTTTACTTAATACATCTAAAAATCTTCCAGACGTAGCTACGACTATGTCACAGCCTTTTTGTATCTCAAAGATTTGATTACCTAAACTTTCTCCTCCTATGATACTTACAACTTTAGGAGGAGTATCTAAAAATTCACCAAATAGCTCAAATGTTTTACTGATTTGAAGTGTTAACTCTCTTGTAGGTGCGAGTACTAGTACCTTTATTTTTGCTTTTCCTTCACCCTTTGTTTTTGAATAATGTTCTAAAACAGGAAGTATAAAACTGGCACTTTTTCCACTACCGGTTTGAGCACGAGCCATAACATCTTTACCATCAAGGACTAGAGGGATTACTTTTTCTTGAATAGGAGTAGGTTGTTTAAAAGCACTCTTGTCAAGTGCTTTTAGTATGTTTTGTGATAGATTGAGTTTGGAGAAATTCATTAAGCTTGTAATGAACTAAGTTGCTCTTGAACTTTTTCTTTTTTGCTTTGTGCATCCGCTAATTGTTCACGGTTTTTAGCTAATACATCTTCTGGAGCATTTGCAACAAATTTTTCATTGTTTAACATGCCGCTTAGTTTTCCTATCTCTTTATCAAGCTTTTCATTTTGTTTGTCGAGTTTACTGATAATAGGGGTTAAATCAATAGAGTCAGTAGGTATAAAAGTCTCACATTTATCTGCAATATCACTTACTGCATCTTCAATTTTTACATCTGTAAAGATTAATTCTTTCTCAACTTTAGCTAGTTTCATAATAAACGGTGTCATCATCTCTTTATCTGCATCTGAAATGTTATCAACTTTTACATAAGCTTTATCAATTTTTTGATTAGCCAAATCAACAAGAACTTTTGCACGTCTGATAGATACGATAGCATCCATGATAATCTCAAACTTTTTCTCTTCTTTTCTCTGTTTAGTCTTGCTTGGATATGGAGATATCATAATAGACTCGGCACTATCCAGTGAAGTTCCAGAGAGTTCATGGTGAAGATACTCTGTGATAAACGGCATAAAAGGATGAAGAAGTTTCATAGCCTCTTTAAAAATTGCACCAAGCTCTACGATAGCACCTTTGTCAGCCTTACTCAGCTCAATTCCCCAGTCACAAAATTCATTCCATAAGAAACGGTACATTACGGTTGCAGCATCGTTGAACTTATACTCATCAAGTGCAGCGCGAACCTCTTTTGTAGCAAGGTTTAGGCGAGACATCATGTAACGACCCAAATCACTCTCAACACAGAATCCTTTCATATCAGGGAAGGTTTCCACATTCATCTGAAGATACTTGGCTGCATTGTAAAGTTTGTTGGTAAAGTTACGGTTTAACTCTAACTTGTCTTGACTCATTCTTATGTCGCGACCCTGAGCCGCGCTGATTGCAAGAGTAAAACGCAGGATATCAGCAGAATACTTGTTAACCATGTCTAAAGGATCTATTACATTTCCTTTAGATTTACTCATCTTATCACCTTTTTCATCACGTACAAGAGCGTGAAGATAGATGTG